>NZ_BMPE01000005.1 GCF_014647435.1 Deinococcus radiotolerans
GTCGCCGAAGGTGAGTTTGATCTGCCCTTCGCTGATCACCGCCGCCCGCGACCGCCCGAAATTCGCCGCGGCGTCCGTACCGCCGCCCTGACGGCTGCGCATCAGCAGCACCACCAGGCCCACGATCAGCGCCAGGGTCAGCAGTAGACTCAGCGCCCCCAGCACGCTCAGGCGCGACGGCGAGCCGTACGTGACGCTCACCCCCCGCGCCTGAAGCGCCTCCAGGTTCAGGAGGGGGTCAGCCGCCAGCGTCCGCGTACGGAACGGCCCGCTGTCCAGCTCGCCCGCCACGACCGCCGTGCCGTTCTGGAACGTGATCGTGGCGGACTGCACCTCACCGCGGGCCAGCGCGCGCCCGAACGCCGTGACGTCCAGCTCACCACTCTGCACGCGGGGCCACAGCAGCCACGTCAGCAGCAGCGCCAGCACCACACCTCCAGCCGCCCACAGCCACGCTCCGCGCTTCATGCCCCAGTGTATGCCGCCCGCCGCGCGGTCAACTGCAACGCAGCCCGTCATCCCGCGCGGCGCCTCCACCCGCCAGGGGCACACTTCATACAGCCCTCAGAATGCCCCGCCGGGGCAGACGTCCGTCAGGTTCAGCGGGCATACTCTACCGGTGCTGTCTGCCCGCCCCCCCCACCCCACCCGCTCGCGCCGCACCCGCTTCCGAACGGCGCTGCTCACCAGCCTGAGTCTGCTCACGCCGCCCCTGCTGGGCGGCGCGCTGACGCTGGCCCTGCCCCTGACCAGCGCCGCGCACGCCGCGCAGCCCACCCTGGGGTCCGTGCAGATGACCTTCACCGTGGACGACGCGGACGTCTACGTGAACGGCGCCCCGCAACGCTGGCTGAGCCCGCCCCGCAACATCGGCGGGCGGACCATGCTGCCGCTGCGTGAAGCGGCCGCGCTGCTCGGCCAGCCCCTGCAGGCCAGCGGCACGCAGGTGCAGCTCGCCCGCCTGAGCCTCGACACCCGCAAGAACACGGCCGCCCTGAGCGGCGCCGCCCAGCCCGCGGGGACCGTCACCAGCGTCGGCGCCGTCACGTACGTCAGCGTCCGCACCCTGGCCGACGCGCTGAACGCCAACCTGATCGGCGAGGACGGCCGCACCTTCACCCTGACGGCCCTGCGCGACGGCGGGAACCCCATGATCCCCCAGGCGCGCTTCAGCACCGACAAGAACGTCTACGCCCCGGGCGAACGCGTCGTGTTCACCGAGTACCCCTTCGACCCGGACGGCGCGGACATCACCGCCCGCCGCTGGACGGGCCGGCAGGACGTGTACTTCCAGCCCGGCACGTACACCGTGACGCTGACCGTCACTAACGGCCGCGGCCTGCAGAGCCAGCCGTTCACGCGCACCATCCGCGTCGAGGGGCAACCCATCGACACGCCCCTCACGTACGCCCTGAAGTACGCGCAGCCCGGCGACGCCTTCCCCGACCCGCAGGTCCTGAACTACCCGGCCGCGCTGATCAGCCCGCAGCCCAGCCCCAGCTACCCGCTGCTGTTCAGTGACAGCCCCGAGGTGCCCGATCAGAGCGGCATCCTGTACCAGGACAGCGTCACCGGCCGCGCCCGACTGCTGGGGTACCACCTGAATGGCCTGAACCGCGGCGCGCGGCTGTACGTCCTGGCCCGCAACCTCGAGAGCCGCCCCGTCGAGGTCCGCAGCGAACGCCTCGGCGAGACCGCGCCCACCCGCATCGAGAGCATCCTGGGGCAGGTGACGCTGCTGGAGTACTTCGCATCGGCGGGCGGCACCACCCTGACCCTCTCGCCCGGCCAGTCAGCCGCGGTGTACGCCAGCCCCACCCTGAGCCCCGGCAGCGGCGTGAACGTCATGCAGGACCTCAGCACCTCCGGCAAGGTCGAACTGACCTACGTGATGCTCGAAGACAGCCTGCCCCCCACCCCGCAGGTCGTGCAGCAGCTGCCGTACCTGCGCCCCGACGGCCGCCACACGCGCGGCACCTTCCCGGACGCCGTGCGGACCCTGCGCGTCACGCTGGGCGCCCTGCCCACCCGCCTGATCATCGGGGACGGCCGCGTGGACCCCGCCGTGACCGGCACCGACGCCCTGACCGGCCAGAGTGTGCGCCTGAGCGGCAACTACGGCGTGCTGTACGACCTGGAAGTCAACGGTGCCGCCGGCACCGCCGTGGCCCTCAGCCCACGCGGCGGCCTGTACCGCGGCGCCATGAACATCCAGGACGGTCCGATCACGCAGACCATCAAGCTGCCCCGCACCGGCAACGCCCTGAAACCCGACGAGCCGGTGCTGCTGTGGCGCGCGCAGAGTGACCGCCTGAACATCGACTTCGTGCCCAGCAGCGGCAGCAACCTGCCCATCAGCCTCATCTTCTACCGCACGGGCCGCGTGGACGCCGAGGGCGGCGTCATCAAAACCTACCGCCCCTGACCGGGCGGGAGAGAGGGGCGCCTGCGGGAGACTGCGGCGCCCCTCCCGGCTGTTATGCCGGGTGCGCGGCCAGCCAGTCCAGCACGTCCTGCGCGCTGCGGTCCGGCGGGAACACCGGGTAGAAGACGTGTTCGATCACGCCGTCCCGCACGATCAGCGTCACGCGCCGCAGCAGCGTCTCGCCGCCCGCCTGGAAGGTCGGCAGCCGCAGTTCTTGGCGGACCGCGCCTGCCGCGTCGGACAGCAGCGGGAACGGCAGGTGCAGCCGCGCCGCCGCCTCCCGCTGGTACGCGGTGTCCTGCACGCTCAGGCCGAACACCCGCGCACCCGCCGCGCGCAGCTCGGCGTGATGGTCCCGGAACGCGCACGACTGCGGCGTGCAGCCCCGCGCGCCCGGGATCACGTCCCAGTCTTCCGGCATGGCCTGATCCGGACGGGCCGTCTTCGGGTAGGCGTAGACCACCGTCCGTCCCGGCAGGACCAACAGGTCGTGGGTCACGCCGTCCGTGCCCGGCAGCGCGTACTCCGGCCAGCGCCGCCCGGGCAGGTGCGCGCACGCGCCGTCATCAGTGGGGACGGGCAGGTCAGCCGGGAGGACATGCGGGTCAGTCACGCCCGGCAGGATAGGGAAAACGCCGCCCCCACGATCAGGGGGCGGCGTTCAGCGTCGGGGTTTACGCGCCGACGAGGGCTTTTTCCCAGCCGAAGACGGCCTTGTCGTCCACGGCGAGGCTCTCGTTGCCGGCCTTGATGGTCGCGGCGAGCGCCTTGGTTTCGGGGAACAGTTTGGCGAAGTAGAACTTCGCGGTCTGCACCTTGCTGAGGTAGAAGCCGTCCTTGTCCTGCCCGGCGTCGATCTTGTCCTGGGCGACCTTGGCCATGCGGGCCCACAGGTAGCCGTACACGACGTGCCCGAAGTAGCGCAGGTAGTCCACGGCGGCGGCGTTGACCTCGTCGGCCCCGCCTTCCTGCATGGCCTTCTGGCCGATGACCATGGTCAGAGACCCGAGCTGCTGCGCGGCCTTGCCGAGCTGGTTCACGTAGTCGCCGATGTGCTCGTCGCCCTCGTGCTCCTCGGCGAATGCCTGGAGGGTCGCGGCGAGTTTCTGAAGTTTCTTGCCACCGTCCATGAGGACCTTGCGGCCCAGCAGGTCGAGCGCCTGGATGCCGTTGGTGCCTTCGTAGATCTGGCCGATGCGGGCGTCACGGACGAACTGCTCCATGCCCCATTCCTTGATGTAGCCGTGGCCGCCGTACACCTGCTGGCTCTGCACGGCGATGTTGAAGCCGTTGTCGGTCATGAAGGCCTTGGCGATGGGGGTGAGCAGCGCGACCAGGTCGGCGGCTTCCTTGCGGGCCGTCTCGTCGGTGTGGTGGT
Source organism: Deinococcus radiotolerans (assembly GCF_014647435.1). Classification (NCBI taxonomy): domain Bacteria; kingdom Thermotogati; phylum Deinococcota; class Deinococci; order Deinococcales; family Deinococcaceae; genus Deinococcus; species Deinococcus radiotolerans. Next base: position 3,804 of record NZ_BMPE01000005.1, read on the forward strand.
GCTCGGTGTCGAGGCTCAGGGCCAGCCACATGGCCATGGCGCGCCCGGCCTCGGTGTAGGCCTTGCCGGTCAGGAGCATGCGGCGCACGTCGGGGTGCACGATGATCGGGTCGGCCTGCTCGCCGGGGTTCACGCGGGGCTCGTGGCGCATCTGGAGGCGGTCCTTGGCGTAGATCAGGGCGTTCTGGTACGCGACTTCTCCGAGGCCCAGACCCTGGAGGCCGGTGCCGAGGCGGGCGGCGTTCATCATGATGAACATGTGGTTCATGCCCTTGTTGATCTCGCCGACCAGCCAGCCCCTGGCGCCGTCGAAGTTCAGCACGGCGGTGGCGTTGCCGTTGATGCCCATCTTGTGTTCGAGGCTGCCGCAGATCACGCCGTTGCGCTCGCCGGGTTTGCCGTCAGCGGTGGGGATGTACTTGGGCACGAGGAACAGTGAAATGCCCTTGGTGCCCTGGGGGCTGCCGTCCAGGCGGGCCAGCACGAGGTGCAGGATGTTGTCGGCCATGTCGTGCTCGCCGGCGCTGATGAAGATCTTCGTGCCGGTGATGGCGTAGGTGCCGTCGCCGTTGTCGCTGGCCTTCGTGCGGATGATGCCCAGGTCGGTGCCGGCGTGCGGCTCGGTGAGGCACATGGTGCCGGTCCACTCGCCGGACACCAGCTTGGGCAGGTACAGGTCCTTGAGTTCTTGGCTGCCGACGGCGTGCAGGGCGCTGTACGCGCCGTGCGAGAGGCCGGGGTACATGCTCCAGGCGACGTTGGCGCTGTTCATCATCTCGACGAGCACGTTGCTGATCAGGTGGGGCATGCCCTGACCGCCGAACGCGGGGTCGGCGTCCAGCGCGGGCCAGCCGGCGTCGCGGTACTTCTTGTACGCGGCCTTGAAGCCGGTGGGGGTGGTGACCTCGCCGTTGTCGTGGCGCACGCAGCCTTCGCGGTCACCGACGACGTTCAGGGGCACCAGTTCGGTTTCCACGAAGCGGGCGGCCTCGTCGAGGACCTGTTCCAAGAGGTCCTGGTCGGCGGTGTCGTTCTGGGCGTAGTAGGGCATCTGGCCGAGCGCTTCGGGGGCGCCGAGGAGTTCGTTCATCAGGAACTTGATGTCGCGCAGGGGGGCCTTGTAGGTGGGCATTCTGTGTCCTCCTTGGTGGGGTTCGTCCGCTGGTGGACACAACCCGGCACTGTTAGTTGAACCGAGTATAAAACTTTTGGTGCGGAATGTCATGTGGGGTGGATTGCGATTCGCCCCGCGCGACCCCACCACCTGGGGGAGAACCGCGCCGCATGCGGGCCCACCGCGACATTTCAGGTATGGTGTGAAGAATCATGAACTACCCAAGCCTGGTCTGGCACCTCAAGCGAACGGAGCTCTTCGCCGACCTTGAACTTGCCGAACTGGAGCGCGTGGCCGCCAGCACGCCCTACCGCTCCTACCAGCCCGGCGAAGTCATCTACCGCATGGACGACCCCGCCGACGCCCTGTACTTCGTGCGCAGCGGCCTCGTCAAGATCAGCAAACTCTTCCCGAACGGCAAGGAAGCCATCCTGGGCGTCATCGGCCAGCACGACACCTTCGGTGAACTGCTGCTGCAACCCGAGGAGCGCCGCCCCACCCAGGCCGAGGCGCTCGAACGCACCACCCTGATCGTCCTGCCCCGCGCGGAACTCCAGAAACTCCTGGCCACCAAACCCGACCTGGCCATGAAACTCATCCGCCTGATGGCCGCGCGGCTGTTCGAGGCGCAGGCCTGGACCGCCACCGTCAGCGCCTACAGCGCCCCGGAACGCGTGGCCAGCCTGCTGTACCGCCTCGCACGTGAATTCGGCCGCCCCCACAGCCAGGGCGTCGAACTGAACCTGAAACTCAACCAGGAAGACATTGCCCGCATGGTCGGCGCCACCCGCGAAACCGTCAGTCACAGCCTGGGCAAACTGAAGCAGGAGGGTGCCATCGTCCGCGCCCGCACGCCCATCATCGTCCGCCTGGACGCCCTGAAGCACTACATCGAACAGGGCAACTGAAGCCCGCCCAGCATGCGGGCCGCACCTGCGTTACCTTCCGGGGTGGCGCGCGCCTATGCTGCCCTATGTCCGTGCCCCGCGCCCCCCTGATCCGCGCCGCCACGCCCGCCGACGCCCCCGGCATCGCCGCCGTGCACGTCCAGAGCTGGGCGGAAACCTACGCGGGCCTGATGCCCGACGACTTCCTGACCCGCATGACCAGCCCGGAAACCCAGGCCCGGCGTGAAGTGTTCTGGACGGGCAACATCGCGGACGGGCAGGACGCCGTACTGGTCGCCGAGGACGCCGGACAGATCGTGGCCTTCGCGTCCGCCGGAACGGCCCGCGACCATCCGGGCTTCGACGCGGAACTCTTCACCCTGTACAGCCTGAAAGCTGCTCAGGGCGCAGGTCTCGGGCGCGACCTGCTGCGGCGGGCGGCGCAGGCCATGCAGGCGCGCGGCGCGGGCAGCCTAGCGCTGTGGGTGCTGGACACCAACCCCACCCGCCACTGGTACGCCCGCCAGGGCGCCCACGAGTGCGGCGAGAAGCGTGAAGGCGCCCTGCGCGAACTCCGCCTGGGCTGGTCAGACCTCGCGGCCCTCGTGGGCACGCCCGCGTGACAGGCTCACCTGTATGGCGACCGATCTCAAACCCACCGTCACGCCGGCCCAGACCCTCGACCAGCTGGACATCCGCCTGGGCCGCGTCCTGAGTGCCGAACCCGCCCCCGGCACCCCCAAACCCGCCTACCGCCTGACGGTCGATTTCGGGAAGTTCGGCACGCGCGTCAGCGTGGGCCGCTTCACGGGCCACACCCCGGACGAACTGATCGGCACGCAGGTGCTGGGCGTCCTGAACTTCGAGCCTCGCCCCGTCGGGGACACCCTGTCCGAGGTGCTGCTCCTGGGGGTGCAGCTGCCCGGCGCGCCCAGCGGCGACGCCACGCCCCTGACGCCGCTCCACGCGGCGAAACTGGGCAGCAAGGTCTTCTGAACCTGCGCTGCATCCGGCGTCCGTAGGACGCTCAGCGTCTCAACTTGCGCGCCGCCTCGTCCGGGGTGATCTCACCGCGTTCCAGGCTGGCCAGCACGTCCGCCTGCGGGTCCGCCTGCTCCGGCTCGTAGCCGATGGCGCGCAGCAGCGTGTCGAAGCGGGCGCGGACCGTGGGGTAACTCAGGCCCAGCACCCGCTCGACCTCCTTCAGGTTGCCGCGCACCCGGATGTACAGTCGCAGGAACTCCAGGTTATCCGGCGTGAGGACCGCGAACTCGTTCAGTTCGAACACGCCGCGCACCGTCACGCCACTCGTGGGAAAACGCAGTTCGGTCACCAGCGGCGACTCGGTCTCGTCAGGGAAGGGCAGGGGCAGGGGCCGCATCCTCCCACTGTACGCCCCGCGCCCGGCAGGTCAGCGGACGCGCGTGACGCGCCGCGTCTCCGGGTCTTCCTGGTGTTCCAGACGCAGAATGGGCGCGTCCGGGTACTCGGCGTACAGGCCCTCGCCCCACTCGATCACGCTGACGCGACTCTCCCGCACCAGGTCCTCAAGGTCCATCTCGAACAGTTCTTGCACGTCCCGCACGCGGTAGGCGTCCACGTGCAGCACCGGACCGCCCGGCGCGGGGTACACGTTCATCAGCGCGTACGTGGGGCTCGTGACGGGTTCCGTGAAGCCGTAAGCGCCCACCAGTCCCTGTGTGAGGCTGGTCTTCCCGGCGCCCAGCTCGCCCTCCAGGAACAGCACGCTCCCCGCCGGTAGCGCCCCGGCCAGCGCCGCGCCCAGCGCCTGCTGCTCGCTCAGGCCACGCAGGATTCGGGACTCGCCGGGACGCAGGGGCAGGGAAGAGGTGACGCTCATGCGCCCAGTATCGCGCAGGCGCGCGGGCCCGCTCCAGGGGCCAGACGCAGGGCTGGACAACTGACGCTGTGCCAGTCGGGCAACGACACGGACGTCACCCGCGGCACGCCCCTGTGGCGGCGCCGCCCTGCCGGTGACGTCCGCTCGGGTTGAACAGGAGTCACGCACCGTCCAACCGGCGTGTCGTTACTCGCGCCAGATGGCCCAGTGGTTGTCCAGCGCGTCCATCTGCTCGGGCGTGCGGCCCCCCTGACGCAGCAGGCTCATGACCTGCCCACGGTGGTGGCTGTCGTGCACGATGGTGTGCATCAGGAAGTGCGCCGGGTCGCTCTGATACGTGCCCTCATTCCAGGGGTCCGCGAAGGGCTCGCCGGACGCGCGGTGCGCCTCCACGGCGGCGATGGCCGCGGCGTCCCCGGCGGCCAGCGCCGCGGGCAGGTCCGTGGCGGGCGCATTCGCCCAGCGCCACTGCGGGTCACCGTCCGCGTCCAGCTCATCCGGGTTCAGCAGGGGCATGGCGTGATCGCGGCTCATGTTCCACAGCCAGCCCACGCGGAAGGTGGCCATGTGGCGCAGGTGCCGCTCGACGGTCCAACCGCCGCGCCCGTCCGTCAGGGCAAATTCTTCGGGCGTCAGGGCGCTGATCAGCGTGTCGTTCACGCGGGCGTTGCGGCGGAAGGATTCAAGCAGCAGGGTCAGGTCAGTCATGGAATCTCCGGTGAGGGTGGGGGGCGCCCCAGGGCTGGGCGCGGCATCGACAGATGGTCTTGGAGCCGCGCGGAAAGAGGCGCCGCCCCGGTGGGTGGCATGGACGGTCGGCTCGTCCGGCAGAGGGTCGGGCGCGTGCCCGTGGGTCCAGCCCGGCCCGCAGCATGGCACGGCTGGGCCGGACGGAGCCCCACGGATCAGGGCCCGTGGGGACAGCGCGTCGGTGCGGTGCGTGGAGGCTGAGGTGACCGGTCCGGCCAGGGCCGCCGGGCTGGTCGTCAGGGGAGCTGGCAGCGAATACGTTTGGCCGGTGGCAGCGGCCCGGGTGGGGGTGCGGGTGTCAGCGTGACCTGAGGCTGTGGGGCGCTCGGGGCGGGGGTCATGAGTCCTCCGGGGGTGGGTTCACGAAGGCGGCGGCGGAACGTCCGGTTTCCAGGACGGGCAGGTAGAACAGCAGGTCCAGCTGGGGCGGCCTGACGCCCTGGGTGCGCAGCAGCGCCGCGATCTGCGCCGTGTGCCGCACCTCGTGCAGCAGGACGTGCCAGATCAGGCCGTCCAGCGTGAACTGCCGGTGCCCTTCGGGCCAGTCGTCCAGCGTGACCGTGCGGTGCAGGTCGGTGCCGTGCAGGGCGTTCAGGTACGCGCGGGTGTCAGCCTCCACGGCCTGCCAGTACGCCTCGATGGCCGCCAGGCTGAGGGTCGTCTCCGGGCCTGCCGCGCCCGCCTGCACGTCCGGGAAGCGGGCCTGCACCATCGGGAGCCCCTGGAAGTCCCCGTGAATCCAGCCGTCCTCGACTTCGGCCGTGTGGACCAGCAGGTCCAGGATGGAGTGGAAGCGCTCGCCGCGCAGCAAGGGCGCGCGCAGCACCTCGTCCGGCGTGGCGCGCAGCGTGGCAAGCAGGTCGCGCCGCGCGTGGCTCAGGTGACCGTACAGCGTTTCGGGCTTCATGGTATCTCCCTGGGGGTGCGGTTCCAGAAGTCCGGCGGGGTGAGGTCCAGCAGGCGCAGGTACGTCATGCCCTGCGCGCGGTGGTGGACCTCGTTGTCCACGGCGCCCAGCGCGGCGTTCAGCAGCAGCATCTCGCCCCAGGGCAGCCGGTCGGTCTCGCCCAGCCGGGTGTCGGGCAGGCCTTTCAGGTGACGGACGCGCTGCGTGCCCTCATCCAGCGCGGCGAGCAGCGCGGCCGGGTCCTGGCTGGGGCGGGCGTCCCGGGTGGGCGCGTCCCACGCGCCGGCCAGCAGGCCGCGCAGGACGTAGCCGCTCTGGCCCACCACCTCCCACAGCATGTCCCCGAAGGGCCGCAGGGTGGGGGCGGGCGTGAACGAGAACAGCGCGTCTGGTGGGAAGGCGGTCAGGACGCGGCGGGTCAGGGCGCGGTGGCCCAGCCAGTGATCGGCCAGCTGCGCCGGGGGCAGCGAGGCAATGGGCGCGCGGGGCACGGTTCAGCGCTCGTAGAAGGCGGGGGGTTCGGTGCCGAGGGCGCGCAGGGAGACGTACCCTTGGGCGCGGTGATGGATGCCGTTGTCCACGGCGTAGATGGCGGCCACCCAGCCGGGCATTTCGCCCCAGGGCAGGGCGTGCAGGCGCGTGAAGAAGGCCGGGTCGGTGCGCGGGCCGTGCTCGGCCAGTTCGGCGCTCACCTCATCCCAGGCGGCCAGCAGGCTGGCACGGTCGGTAGGTCCAGCGCTCCAGTCGGGTTCAGGCCACTCGCCGGTCCGCAGGGCGGTGACGGTCATGGCGTCCACGAGGTGGATCTCGGTAGCCTGCGCGCCGAAGGGCCGCATGCCGCCCAGGCTGAAGGTGAACAGCTGATCCTCGGGGAAGGCCTCGATGACGCGGCGGGTCAGGGCGCGGTGCCCCAGCCAGTGGGTGACGAAGTCGGGGATGGACAGGGCAGCGGCGGACACGGCAGCGGGTGCGGTCATGGGTGGAACCTCCTGGGGTTGAATCTGCCTGTAGCGTAACGCGGATTCCCGTCAGGGTGTGACGTGAATTCCAGTTACCCTGAAGGCATGTACGACCCGAGCATGCGGGTACTGACCGTGCTGGAACTGCTCCAGGCGCACGAGGAAGTCAGCGGCGCCGAACTGGCCCGCCGCCTGGAAGTCAGCCCACGCACCGTGCAGCGCTACGTCGCCCGACTTCAGGACCTGGGCATTCCCGTCGAGGGCCGCCGCGGTGTGGGCGGCGCGTACCGCCTGAAAGCGGGCTTCCGCCTGCCCCCCCTGATGTTCACGCCTGAAGAAGCCTTGGCTGCCGCGCTGGGCCTGCGCACCCTGCGGCACCTGGGCCTGCACGCCCTGGCCCCCGCCGCCGAGGCGGCCAGCGCCAAGCTGTCCCGCAGCCTCCCGCATGACCTGCGCGCCGACATGCTGGCCCTGGAAAGCAGCGTGCAGTTCGACACCGGCCCCTGGGTGGCGCCCACCGACGCGCACCTGCTGGCCGCGCTGCTGCGCGCCGTGCGCGACGCCTGCACCGTGACCTTCACGTACGCCGCTCCTGAGGCCCCCGAGACCCGCCGTGACGCGGACGTGTACCGCGTGGTGCACCTGGAGGGCCGCTGGTACGCGGTCGCGCACTGCCACCTGCGTGGGGCGCGGCGCTCGTTCCGGCTGGACCGCATGAGCGCCCTGACCGTGCAGGAGCGCCAGTTCACGCCCCCCGAGCACTTCGACGCGGCCGCCTACCTGCGCTCCACGCTGCGCGCGCCCAAACCCACCTACGAGATCAGCGTGTGGCTCGACTGCCCGCCCGACGACCTGCGCGGGCGGGTGTCCACCTGGGGCACGGAGGTGCGCCCCGACGGGCGGGGCACGCGCCTGACCACCACCCGCGAGGGCCTGAGCAGCTTCGCGGCGTTTCTGCTGGGCCTGGACTGCGACTTCCGCGTGGACAGCCCCCCGGAACTGCGCGCCGAATTCGCCCGGCTGGCCGAACGCTGCGCCGTGACGCTGCACGCGGTCCGCCATGAGGGACACGCCGGGGCGACGTTTCGGTCCTCTTAAGATCACGTGAGTCCACCCGCACACCGCTGGTGGTATCCCTGAGAACAGTTCACGGCGCCCCACCTCACCGCTGACCCGACCGGTCCGCGCACTTGCTCTGTGACGGGGCCGGGATGGCCCGCCGTGTTCCGGAGGTGCATGATGCCCACTCCAGACCGTCCGACCCCATTGAGTGCCAGCCTCGCGCTGGCTGGCGGCGCGCTGCTGGCCCTCTCGGCCGCGCTGGCGGTGCCGCCCCCCACCAGCAAGGGCCCCGCCTACACGGCGGCGCAGGCCACTGCGGGCGCGCAGGTGTACACCACGAGCTGCGCCGGCTGCCACGGCGCGAACCTGCAGGGCGCCGCCGGCCCCGCCCTGAGCGGCGCGTCCTTCCTGACCAAATGGGCCAGCGGCACGCACCCGCTGGCCGACCTACACGGCGTGATCGCCAAGCAGATGCCCCTGACCGCCCCCGGCAGCCTCAGCGCCGCGCAGTACCTGAACGTCACCGCGTTCATCCTCTCGAAGAACGGGTACCCCGCCAGCAGCACGGCCCTGAGCCCCACGACCCTGCAGGTCAAGCTGACCAGGCCCGCCGGGAGCAGCGGCAGCGCCGCCAGCGCCCCATCCCCGGCGCCGGGTACGCTGCCGCGCGTGCTGGGCAGCGTCAAGCCCGCCAGCACCCAGGCCCCCGACCAGGAGGAACTGACCGGTCCCGTGGGCGACAACTGGATGACCTACAACGGCAACTACGCCGGGCAGCGCTACTCCACCCTCAAGCAGATCACCACCGACAACGCCGCGCAGCTGGGCGTGAAATGCGTGTACCAGCTGGGCGAGGTCGGCAGCTTCCAGACCGGACCCGTCGTGTACCAGGGCCGCATGTACGTCACTACCCCCCGCAACACGTACGCCCTGCGCGCCGACACCTGCACGGCCCTGTGGCAGCACAGCTACGCGCCCAAAGGCGCCGAGCCGCAACCCGCCAACCGCGGCGTGGCGCTGTACCAGGGGCGCCTGTTCCGCGGCACCACCGACGGCCACCTGATCGCCCTGGACGCCGCCACCGGCAAACTCCTGTGGGACACCTGGGTGGCCGACAGCGCCAAGGGGTACTTCCTGTCCGCCGCGCCCATCGCCGCGAACGGTCTGGTGTTCGTCGGGGAGGCCGGCGCCGACTGGGGCGCCAACGGCCACATCCGCGCGTTCAACGCGCAGACCGGGCAGCAGGTGTGGAGTTTCAACGTCATCCCGCAAGGCCAGGAGAAAGGTGCCGACACCTGGAAGAAGGGCGCCGAGCACGGCGGCGGGTCCATGTGGACCACCCTCACCCTGGACGCCGCCAGCGGCCTGCTGTACGCCAGCATCGGCAACCCCGCTCCGGACTTCAACGGCGGCATGCGCCCCGGCGACAACCTGTACACCAACTCCGTGATTGTGCTGGACGCCAAGACCGGCAAGCTCTCCTGGTACGTGCAGCAGGTGCCGCACGACACGCATGACTGGGACACGGCGGCCGCGCCCCTGATCTACGACCTGAACGGCCGCAAGATCATGGCTGTGGCGAACAAGGGCGGCTGGCTGTACCTGTACGACCGCGCCACCCACAAACTCATCAGCCGCCAGGAGACCACCACGCACCTGAACGCCGACAAACCCGTCAGCCTGACCGGACGCCGCGACTGCCCCGGCATCCTGGGCGGCGTGGAATGGAACGGCCCGGCCCTGAACCCCGCCATGAACGCCCTGTTCGTGAACTCCGTCGACTGGTGCGCCACCTACAAGCTCGGTGAAACCCGCTACGTGGACGGCAGCCTGTACTTCGGCGGGGACGCCACCTTCGACCCGGTCAAGGACGCCCGCGGCTGGGTGCGGGCCTACAACGCCACGACCGGCGCGCCCCTGTGGCAGAAGAAGATGGCTACGCCCATGATCGCCGCGATCACACCCACGGCGGGCGGTGTGCTGTTCACCGGGGATCAGAACGGCGACTTTATGGCCCTGAACGCCAAAGACGGCAAAACCCTGTACCAGTTCCGCACCGGCGGCGCCATCGCCGGGGGCGTCGTCACGTACACCGTGGGCGGGCAGCAGTTCGTGGCCGTCGCGTCCGGGAACGCCTCGCGGTCCATCTGGAGTACCACCGGCTCGGCCAGCATCTTCGTGTTCAGCGTGCCCAGGCCGTGAAACGCGCCGCGCTGCTGGCGCTGCTGCTGGGCAGCGCCCTGGCTGTGCGCCCCGCCGTGACCCCGGCCCTGCTGCAGGCGGCCGCCGCCGAGGGCGAGCGGCTGGCCGCCGCGCCGGAAGCCGGGTACCCGCTGCGGCCCTACACCGTGTACGCCGTGCCGGACACCCTGAAACTTGTGGCCGCGAACGGCAGCGTGGACGCCGTGACCATCGCCACGCCCTTCGAACGCACCCGCTACGAGGTCTTCCTGCACCGCCTGGGCGAGGACCCCGTCACGCCCGCCGAGGCCCGCGCGCAGGCCGAGCTGCCCGACCATCAGGTGGCGTTCATCGTCTTCGCGCACGGCCGCACACCTGACGATCAGGCGTTCCTGTCGCAGTTCAGCGCGGCCCGCCTGACCCTGGGCGGCCAGAGCGCGCCGCTGCTGGGCACGGCCCGCTCCGGGGCGTCCATCTCGCAGTACCCCCGCACGGAAGGCGAGATCGGCCTGCGCTTCATCGGGACCGTCACGTACCGATTCCGCCTGCCCGCCGGACTGGAGAACGCCAGCGGCACCCTGCGCTTCACCGACGCCACCGGGAAGGCCTTCACGCTGCCCGTTCAACTCTCCCGCTACCGCTAGGCGCGCCCCGGCGCCCGTACACTGGGGCATGACCACGCCCACCAACGAGGAACTGGCGCAGGGAAAGGCGTACACGGCGCCCGGCATCACGGTCTACTACGACGCGCGGCGCTGCCTGCACGTCGCCAGCTGCGTGCGTGGCCTGCCGGATGTCTTCGACCCGAAGGCCCGCCCGTGGATTCAGCCCGCCAACGCCGGGGCCGAGGAGGTCGCGGCGGTCGTCCGCACCTGCCCCACCGGGGCGCTGCACTACGTCCTGGATGGACAGGAGGCCGAAATGCCCGACGAGATCACCACCATCACCCCCAGCCCCGACGGTCCACTGATGATCCGGGGGAACCTCGTGATCGACACGCCCGGCGGCGAGAAGAAGGACGTGCGCGCCGCGCTGTGCCGCTGCGGCCAGAGCGGCAATAAGCCCTACTGCGACGGCACGCACAAGAAGGTCGGCTGGACCAGCGGCGAGGGCAGCGCCCAGGGCTGACGCGCAACCACCCCCTCGAAGGGGCGCCTGGAGACAGATTTCCGTCCACCAGACGTAAACTACCCTATGACCGCGATCATTCCCGACCTGATCCGCAAGAAACGCGACGGCCAAGAGCACACCCGCGAGGAACTCGAAACCCTGGTGCTGGGCTACACGCGCGGCGACGTGCCCGACTACCAGATGAGCGCGTGGCTGATGGCCGTGTTCCTGCGCGGCATGGCTGAACAGGAAACGGCCGACCTGACCATGGTCATGGCCGAGAGCGGCGACCTGATGAACCTCGGCGACCTGCCACGCACGGTGGACAAGCACTCCACGGGCGGCGTGGGCGACAAGACCAGCCTGATCCTGACGCCCATGCTGGCCGCGCTGGGCCTGACCGTCGCCAAGATGAGCGGGCGCGGCCTGGCGCACACCGGCGGCACCATCGACAAACTGGAAAGCATCCCCGGCTGGACCAGCGAGCTGGAGGAGGAGCAGTTCCTGACCCAGGCGCGCGAGATCGGCCTCGCGCTGGTGGGCCAGAGTAAGGACCTCGCCCCGGCGGACGGCAAGCTGTACGCGCTGCGTGACGTGACCGCCACCGTGGACTGCCTGCCCCTGATTGCCAGCTCAATCATGAGCAAGAAGCTCGCGTCCGGCGCGCACACCGTCGTGCTGGACGTCAAGGTGGGCGCCGGCGCGTTCATGCGCACCCTGGACGCCGGGCGCGGCTTGGCCCGCGCGATGGTGGACATCGGCAACCGCGCCGGACGGCAGGTGCGCGCTGTCCTGACCGACATGGACACCCCGCTGGGCCACATGGCCGGCAACAGCCTGGAAGTTCTGGAGGCCCTGGCGACCCTGCGCGGTCAGGGCCCCCACGACCTGACTGAACTGTGCGTGGCGCTGGCCGTCGAGGCCCTGGCCGCCCAGGGTGAGGACGAGGCCGCCGCCGAGGCCCGCGCCCGCGCCACCCTGACGGACGGCAGCGCCCTGGCGAAATTCCGCGCGTTCATCGCCGCGCAGGGCGGCGACGCCACCTACATGGACGACATCAGCAAGTTCGACGTGGCGCCCGGCCGGGCCGACGTGACCGCCCCCGAAGCCGGGTTCGTGGCGGGCATCGACGCCCTGAGCGTGGGCCGGGCGGTGCTCGTACTGGGTGGCGGCCGCGAACGTAAGGGCGAGGCCATCGACCACGGCGTGGGCGTGGAACTCCTGCGCAAACCCGGTGAGGCTGTCCAGGCGGGCGAACCCGTGCTGCGCATCTACCACCGGGACGGGCGCGGCCTGGACGCCGCCACGCGCCTCCTCACCGAGGGCCTGACCCTCAGCGCCCAGACCCCCGCACCCGAGGCCCTGATCCTCGACCGCGTGTTTTAAAGGGTCGGTAGTCAACAGTTGATGGTTGATGGAAGGGACACCCCCTCTATCAACCATCAACTGTCAACCATCACCTCGTCTTACCGCCGACCGTAACCGCTCCCGCTGGGATTCGTTTCCGGCGTGCTGGTCGTGCGGGCGTCCCCGCTGCCATTGCCGCGGCCGAAGTCGTTGCGGCCTGAGGCGTACCCGCCCTGGGCGGGCGTGACGGTCGCGCCGAAGCCCTGCACGGGCGCCTGGCCGTACCCGGCGGGCATGCCGGCCGCGCCGCCCGCCGTGCTGATGTTGGGGTCGTTCGCCAGGCGGGCGAATTCCTTGCTGTCCACGGCGCGCTCCACGCCGGTGTCGAAGGAGATCACGCGGCGGCGGTACAGGTTCGCCAGGAAGGCGTCCATGGTGATCATGCCCTCGCGCGCGCCGGTCTGCATGACGGACGTGATCTGGTACGTCTTGCCCTCGCGGATCAGGGCGCGCACGGCCGGGTTGGCGATCAGCAGTTCGTACGCCAGGATGCGGCCCTGCCCGTCCAGGCGCGGCAGCAGCTGCTGCGTCATGACGGCCACGAGGTTGTTCGCGAGCTGCACGCGGATCTGCTCCTGCTGCTCTTCGGGGAACACGTCCACGATACGGTCGATGGATTCCGGGGCGCTGTTCGTGTGCAGGGTGCCCATGACCAGGTGGCCGGTTTCGGCGGCGGTCACGGCGGCCTTGATGGTTTCGTAGTCGCGCATTTCGCCCACGAGGATCACGTCGGGCGCCTGGCGCAGCACGGCGCGCAGCGCGTCGTTGAAGCTCATGGTGTCCGCGCCGACCTCGCGCTGGTTGATGATCGACTGCTTGTGCGTGTGCATGAACTCGATGGGGTCCTCGATGGTCATGATGTGCAGCCGCTTGGTGGTGTTGATGTGGTCGATCATCGCGGCCAGCGTCGTGGATTTGCCCGACCCGGTCGGGCCGGTCACGAGCACCAGGCCGCGCGGGGCGTTGGCGATCTCGATGACGCTGGCAGGCAGCCCCATGTCGGCGGCGCTCTTGATCTTCGTGGGAATCAGGCGCAGCACGCCGCCCACGTTGCCGCGCTGCATGAACGCGTTCACGCGGAAGCGGGCCTTCTCGCCCAGCGCGAACGAGAAGTCCAGCTCGCGGCGTTCCTCGAAGGTCCGCTGCTGCTTCTCGTTCATCATGGAGTACATCAGTTTCCGCGTGTCCGTCGCGGAGAGCTCCGCGAAGCCCTGCGAGTCGTACGTGCCCTGCAGCTTGAACTGCGGGGACAGGCCGACGGTGATGATCACGTCGGACGCGCCCTTATCGGCGGCGAAACGCAGGATGTCGGTGATGTCGGCGGCGGGCTGGGTCATAGGGATCACCTCGCGGGTGGGGAGGGGCGGGGAGCTGGGGTGGGGGGTTACTTGCTGGTGACGGCCAGCACCTCTTCCAGGGTCGTGACGCCCTGGAGGGCCTTCTCGATGCCGTCCTGCCGCAGGGTTTTCATGCCGCTCTGGGTCATGGCGACCTCGGTGATCTCGGTGGCGTTCTTCCCGGAGCCGATGGCGACGCGCAGCGGCTCGTCAATGACCATCAGTTCGTGGATGCCCATGCGGCCCTTGTAGCCGGTGCCGCCGCAGCGGTTGCAGCCTGCGCCGCGCATCAGCTGCGCGCCCCGCAGGTCCCGCTCGGTGATGCCCAGGCGGCGCAGCACGTCCGGATCGGCGTTCGTGGGTGCCTTGCAGTCCGTGCAGACCTTGCGCACCAGGCGCTGCGCGACCACGCCCACCACGGCGGCGCCGATGTTGAAGTGCTCGACGCCCATCTCCTCGAGGCGCACGATGGCGCCCGGGGCGTCGTTGGTGTGCAGCGTGGCCAGCACCAGGTGTCCGGTCAGGGCGGCTTCCACGGCGATCTTCGCAGTTTCGGTGTCGCGGATCTCGCCCACGAAGATGATGTCCGGGTCCTGACGGAGGAAGGCGCGCAGCGCGCGGGCGAAGGTCATGCCCGCCGCGTTGTTCACCTGCGACTGGATGATGCCCGGAATCTCGTACTCGACCGGGTCCTCGATGGTGGTGGTGTTCTTCTCCGGCACCGCGATGCGCTTGAGGGTCGAGAACGACGTGAACGACTTGCCCGACCCCGTGGGCCCGGTCACCAGGAAGATCCCGTTGGGCTTGTGGATGGTGTCCAGGTACCGCTGGTAGTTGTGCTCACTGAAGCCCAGCTGCTCCACTTCCGGGATGTTGCTGGCCTTCTGCAGCAGACGCATCACGGCCTTCTCGCCGTACACGGTGGGCAGCGTGGACAGTCGCAGGTCCAGGTCGATGCTGCCCTTCTTGAAGCGCACGCGGCCGTCCTGCGGCACGCGCCGCTCGCTGATGTCCAGGTGCCCCATGATCTTGATGCGCGCCAGGATGCTCTGCGAACTGCCCTTGGGCAGCTCGTTCTGCTCGCGCAGGATGCCGTCCACGCGGTAGCGGACCTTCAGGGCCGATTCGGTCGGCTCGATGTGAATATCACTGGCCTCCTGCAGGGCCGCCTCGCGGATGATGTTGTCCACGACGCGCACCACGGCGTTGTCGTCCAGTCCGGCGCTCAGGTCCTCGGCGTCCTGGCGTCTGTTGGCCGTTTCGCGGTCCTTGCTTTCCTTGGCGAGCTGCTGGTTCAGGTTCGCCATGTCCTGACTGCCGAAGTACCGCTCGATCAGGCGGGTGATGTCCTTTTCCGCCATGACAGCCGGGATAATCTCGCGGCCCGTGATGAGCTTCAGGTCGTCCAGCGCGAACACGTTGCGCGGGTCCTTCATGGCCACGACCAGCGACTCGCCCTGGAGCCGCACCGGCACCACGCCGTAGCGGCGGGCGGTGGATTCGGGGATCATCAGCGCGACCTTGCTGTCCGGCGGGTTCTGAACGGGATCCAGGAATTCGTAGCCCAGCTGCGCGGCCAGCGAGCGGGCCAGCATCTCCGGGCTGAGCTTCCCGGACTGCACCAGCGTGTCCTCCAGGCGCCCGCCGCCCGAGTTCTGCTTCTGCAGGGCGTTGTCGATCTCGTCGGCGGCCGCGAAGCCCAGTTCGACGATCACCTCGCCCAGCGGTTTGACGCGGCCCTCGCGGGCCTGCACCTGAAGGGCCTCGCGCAGCTGCTCGCGCGACAGGGTGCCCTGCTGCACCATCTGCTCGCCCAGGCGACCACGCTGCGGGTAAAAGCGCTCGATCAGCGTCTCGATGTCACGCGGTTTGGCCAGCACCAGCTGCACCGGGCGGCCCACCAGCGCCTCGATGTCGTCCTGCTTGCGCGGGTCGCTGGCGACCACGGTCACGCCGTGATCGGTCTCGTCGACCGGCACGGCCGAGAGGCGCAGCGCGTCGGCGCGCAGCATGCTGCCCAGCACGTCCTCGCTGGGCTGGAAGTCCCGCGGGTTGCGCAGGAACACCCCGCCGGTCTGCTCGGCCAGCACCTCGTACAGCTGGTCCTCCCCGATGATGCGCTGCGCGACCAGCGTCGCGCCCAGCGGCTCGCCGGTCTGCTGCTGCGCGTCGAGCGCCACCTGCAGCTGCGCGTCGGTGATCAGGCCGCGCGCAATCAGGCGCTGGCCCAGCATGCCGCCCGCCGGGCCGCCCTCCGCCTCGGCGGGCAGGTCCGCCGTGAGGTTCAGTTCCGGGTAGAACGTGGCGATCGCCCAGAGAATCTGATCGCGCAGCGCCTGGTACACCTCGATGTTCAGGCCGCTGTCGTCCTCCAGCGCCTCGATGGCCATGCTCGACAGGGGGTCCACGATGGCCACGCGCAGCGTCTGGCCGTCCAGCGCGAACGGAAACGCGTGGTGTTGCAGCGCCGTCTGGGCGCGCACGGCCTGCAGGGCGCTGGGTTCGGGATTCACGACCAGCAGGTTCACGAGGGGAATGCCCAGCGCTTCCTCGATGGCGCGCGCGATGCGTTTCTCGCCGACCAGGCCGGAGTCGATCAGGATCTCCGCGAGCCGCCCGCCCACCTCGGCGTGGCGGACCAGTGCTTTTTGCAGGTCCATGTCGTTCACGTAGCCCTGTTCGAGCAGAATGGCGCCCAGGCGCCGGTCACCAATGGAAAGAGCCATGCGTTCAGTCTCCTTTCGTGAGGGAAATGGGGAGGCCAGGGGTCAGGCGGGCGAGGTCAGGCATCAGTACTGCCAGTCGTGGCCGTAGCGTTTCAGCACGGCGCGTTCCAGTCGCCGGGCGACGCGCGTGTGAGGAAGGGCGTTGGTGGCCAGTGGGCGCACCAGGATCGTGTGCATGCCGCTTAAGTTACCGCCCAGCACGTCCGTGAACAGCTGATCCCCCACCATCCCCACCTGCGCGGGCGGCAGGTTCAGGGCCCGGACGGCCTTGCGGAACGCCCGGGGGTTGGGTTTCCCGGCCAGTCCGACGCCCTGGAATTCCAGTTTGTCCAGCCAGAACGAGGCGCGCTGCCCGGTGGCGTTGCTCAGCAGGTACAGGCCCACCCCGGTGAGTTTCAGGTCGCGGACCCACGCCAGGGTCTGGGCGACCCCCGCCTCGTCGTAGCTGCCGTACGGCACCAGGGTGTTGTCCAGGTCCAGCAGCAGGCCCCTGAGGTTCCGGTCGGCCAGGAATTCCGGCGTGATGTGCGTGACGTGGTCGATCACGTCGGCCGGGCGCAGCAGGCTGCGGGAGGCGGCGGGGCGGCTCACGCGGCCCTGCCGATCACGGCCCACATGCGCCCGGTGACGCCCGCGTCGCGCCGGAAGGAGTAGAAGTCACCCTCCGTGGAGCAGCGGCCGCTGACCCACACCTGCGCGTCCGGGACGCCCGCTTCCAGCAGCACGGCGCGGTTCGCCCCGGCGAGGTCGAGGTGCGGTCCGTCCCCGCGGGCCTGCACGAACTCGCCCAGGCCCGCCCCGCGGAAGGCGTCCGCGACGGCCCCGCCCACCGGGTACGCGGCGGCGCAGATGCCCGGGCCGACTGCCGCCCGAATCCGCTCCGGGTGCGCGCCCAGCGCGGTCATGGCGTCCACCGTACGCTGCGCGACGCGGCCCAGCGTGCCCTTCCACCCGGCGTGCGCGGCGCCCAGCACGCCCGCTTCCGGGTCTTCCAGCAGCAGGGGGTAGCAGTCGGCCGTGCCGATGGCCAGCAGCACCCCGGCGCGGTCAGTGACCAGCGCGTCCCCGGTCCAGTGCCCACCCGAGGTGACGGTCACGACGTCCGTGCCGTGCACCTGGGTCAGGCGGGCCACCTGCGCGGGCGTGAAGCCCAGCGCGCCGGTCAGCCGCGCGCGGTTTTCCTGCACGGCCTGCGCGTCATCCTCCCGGTCGTCGAGGTTCAGTCCCGCGTACGGCCCGCCGGACACGCCGCCCAGCCGCGTGGTGAACGCGTGCGGCGCGCTCAGGTGCGGCGCGTGAAGCAACATCAGCCCAGTATCGCGTGTCATCTCTCACCGGATTCTGACGCTTTTCACTGCTGCGGCGCTGTGAAGGTCCCCATGCCCGCACGTTTTTTGCACCCGCATCAGCGCCGGGCGGCGCGGGATTGCTAGAGTCCCCCGCATGACGGTGCAGATTGACCTGAGTGACAAGACCGCCCTGGTGATGGGCGTCGCGAACGCCCGCAGCCTCGGCTGGGCCATCGCCGAGCAGCTCCTCTCGGCGGGCTGCCGCGTGGGCTTCTCCTACCAGGGCGAGCGCCTCAGGAGCGAACTCGACAAGCTCCTGATCGGTAAAGAGGGCGTGTGGGCCCAGCAGGCCGACGCGACCAGCGAGGAGGACCTGAGCGCCCTGTTCGCCCGCGTCAAGGAAGAGTTCGGGCACCTGGACTACCTGATCCACTCCATCGCGTTCGCGCCGCGCACCGCCATGGACGGCCGCTTCCTGGATACGACCGAGGCCGACTGGAACACCGCCCTGAACGTCAGCGCGTACACGCTGGTGTCCACCGCCCGCCACGCCGAGCCGCTGCTGCGCCCCGGTGCGAGCATCGTGAGCCTCACGTACCACGCGTCTCAGAAGGTCGTGCCCAAGTACAACGTCATGGGCGTCGCCAAGGCCGCGCTGGAAGCCACGACCCGCTACCTCGCCAGCGAGATGGGTGCGGCGGGCGTGCGCGTGAACACCATCAGCGCCGGACCCATGCGCACCATCGCCGCGCGCAGCATCCCCGGCTTCGGCACGATGTTCGAGAAGGCCGCCGAGGCCGCCCCGCTGGGCCGCAACGCCACCCCCGAGGAGGTCGGCAAGCTGGCCCTGTTCCTCCTGAGTGACCTGGGCAGCGGCGTGACCGGACAGACCGTGTACGTGGACGCGGGCTCCAGCATCATGGCCATGAAGATCGAACAGCCGAGCTGAGCGGCGCTGTATTCGGGGTCGGCCTTCCAGTGTGGAGGTCGGCCCTCAGTCCGTTCAGGTGCCCTGTTCGCGCTGGCGGTACGTTTCGCCCCAGGCGAGCATGGCGCGCACGATGGGTTCCAGCGTCTGCCCCAGCGGGGTCAGCGAGTACTCCACTTTCGGCGGGACCTGCGGGTAGACCTCCCGGTGCACGAGGCCGTCGGCTTCGAGTTCGCGCAGTTGCAGGGTCAGCATGCGCTGCGTGACGCCCGGCATGCGCCGCTGGAGGTCCGAGAAGCGGCGCGGCCCGCCGAGCAGGTGGTACACCGCCACGGCCTTCCACTTCCCACCGATCACGGACACGGTGGTCGTGACCGCGCAGGTGGGGGGCGCCTCGGTGGGGGAGGGGTGTGGCGCGGGCGCGGTCATGCGGTCAGGATAGGCCTTCACGGTTCCTGAAATGTGCGTACCTACCTTTGCTGTACGTACTTGGAAAGTCGTGGGTACCCTGGCACACTGGGGGCACCGCAGGGGGGAGCCGCCCGCCTGCCCCAACCTCCCAGTTCAGACCGGCGGGCGCCCTGACAGGCCCGCCGCAGGAGTCCCCATGTCCCTGACCGAACCCCTGTCCCTTCCCGGAACCATGACCGTGATCGAACTCGCGCAGCCCGGCGGGCCCGAGGTGCTGCGCCCCGCGACCCGCCCCGTCCCCACGCCCGGGCTGGGCGAGGTGCTCGTGCGCGTGCGGGCCGTGAGCATCAACCCGGTGGACACCAAGGTGCGCCGGAACGGCCCGCTGCCCACGCTGCCGGCCGTGCTGGGCTGGGACGTGTCCGGCGAGGTGGTGGCCGTGGGGCCCTTCGTGAACGAGTTCGCCGTGGGCGACGAGGTGTTCGGCATGCTGGCCTTCCCCGAGCAGCCCGGCGCGTACGCCGAATACGTCCTGGCCCGCGCCGGAGACATCACCATCAAGCCCGCCGAGCTGAGCCACACGGACGCCGCCGCCATGACCCTGGCCGCCCTGACCGCCGAGCAGGCGCTGGAGAAGATGGACCTGCGGGCCGGGCAGCGGATCCTGATTCACGCCGGGGCCGGAGGGGTCGGGCACTACGCGGTGCAGCTGGCCCGCGCGCGCGGCGCGCACGTGATCGCCACCGCGTCCGCGCCCAATATGGACTTCGTGCGGGCCCTGGGCGCCGACGAGGTCATCGACTACCGCGCCCACCCCTTCGAGGAGCAGGTGCAGGGCCTGGACGCCGTGCTGGACACCGTCGGCGGCGACACCGCCACGCGCTCGCTGGAGGTGCTGCGGCCCGGCGGGTGGCTGGTGTGCATCGCCGCGCAGCCCGACGCCGCGCGGGCGCAGGCGCTGGGCGTGCACGCCGCGCGCATCCTGGTGTACCCGTCGCGCGCGGGGCTGAACACCCTGGTAAAGCTGGTGGAGGCCGGGGCGCTGCGCTCGCACGTGAGCCGCACCTTCCCGCTGGCGCAGGTCGCGGACGCGCACCGCGCGCAGGAAACCGGGCGCACGGTCGGCAAACTGGTCCTGACCGTCCCCTGAGCCTGGGGGCGTGCCGGACGGGGCAGACCGTCAGCGGTCATGCCGTCCTGGCGGGCGCGGGGCCGCTATTCTGGGCGGCATGACCCTTTCCGCGCACGCCCTGCTGCTGCTGAACGCGCAGCGTCACGATCTGGACGACCGGCCCGACGAGCGGTCGGTGGCGCGCGACTGGTCGCACCACGTGGCCGAGGCCCGCGCGCAGGGCTGGGTGGTGGCGTTCGTGCAGTGGGACGCCCCGCACGGCGCCGGGTGGGACACCTTCTCGAAGGACTGGACACTGCACCCGGACTTCCGCGCCGAGCAGGGCGACGTGCTGGTGCGCGCCGAACTGCCCGACGCGTTCGCGGGCAGTGAACTGGCCGCGCAACTGCACGCCCGCGCCGTGCAGAGCCTGCACCTGCTGGCCCTGAGCGGCACGCCCGCGCTGGACGCCACGCTGGCCTCCGCCGGCGAGCAGGGCTTCCGGATCGAGTCGCTGGAGGTGCCCGCATGAACCTGGACTACACCCTGGACGTCCTCGTGCGTCTGCTGGGCACGCCCAGTCCCACGGGCTTCACGGAGGCGGCGGTGGCGCTGCTGGAACAGGAGCTGACGGCGCTGGGGGTGGCGCCACAGCGCACCCGCAAGGGCGCCCTGACCTGGGAGGTCGCGGGGACCGGCGACGGCCACGTGACGTTCAGCGGGCACGTGGACACCCTGGGCGCGATGGTCAAGGGCGTCAAGGACAGCGGGCGGCTGCGGCTGTGGCCGCTGGGCGGCTACGACTGGGCGACCGTGGAGGGCGAGGATGTCCTCGTGCACACCCAGGCGGGCCGCACCCTGACCGGGACGGTCGTGAACGTCCGCCAGAGCACCCACGTGCACGGCGCGGCCCTGCGGGACCTGAAACGTGAGGCGGCCGTCATGGAGGTCCGTCTGGACGAGACGGTCTTCAGCGCCGGGGACGTGCGCGCGCTGGGCGTGCAGGAGGGCGACTTCGTGAGCTTCGACGCGCGCCCCCGCGTGACCGCGAGCGGGTACGTGAAGGCCCGGCACCTCGACAACAAGGCGGCGGTGGCGGTGTTCCTGGCGGTCACCCGTGACCTGCTCGCGGCCCCCGCGCCTGTCACGGCGTCCTTCCACGTCACCACCTACGAGGAGGTCGGGCACGGCGCGGCCACCGGTATTCCCGCCCACACCGACGCGCTGATCGCGGTGGACATGGCCGCGGTCGGCGAGGGGCAGACGAGCAGCGAGCACTGCGTCTCGCTGTGCGTCGCGGATGGCGGCGGGCCGTACGATCACGCGCTGGGCAATCGCCTGCGCGCCGCCGCCCGCACGGCCGACCTGGACCTGCGGGTGGACATCTACCCCTTCTACGCGTCGGACGGCACCGCCGCGTGGCGCGCGGGCGGGGACTACCCGGTCGCGCTGATCGGGCCGGGCGTGGACGCCAGTCACGCCTATGAGCGCACGCACACGGACGCCCTGCGCGCCACGGGCGAACTGATCCTGGCCTACCTGCGCGTGTAGAGACGAGGGAGGCGCCGCGGCGTGCCCGCTGTGCCCGGGCCGGGTCAGTGGGCGGGCGCCTGATCGGGCGTGGGGGCCGGGTCGGGCTCGTTCACCTGATCCAGGGTGTCGCGGGTCAGGCTGCCTTCGGGGAGCGGGAGGCCGTTTTCACGCAGCAGGTACGCGGTGACGTCCAGGACCTCCTGGGCGCTCAGGGTGCCGCGGCGGTCATAGGGCATGGTGTCGCGGATCAGGTCGTGCAGCGCGCGCGGCGGCAGCTTGCGGTACAGCGCGCGGAAGTCGTCGCCGCTCAGTTCGGGGGCGCTGACGCCTTCCAGACGGTCGCCGTGGCACATGGCGCAGGCCAGGACGTACGTGGTCTCGCCGCGCTGGAGCTGTTCCGCCAGGGCTGGGCTGGGGATGGGGGCCGTGGGGGTCACGGCCAGGGCGCTGAGGGACGCGAGCAGCGGCAGGAGGAGCAGGGCGGGGCGCACCGGGGCACTCTAGCGGGGCGTGCGGGCCCGGCGGATGAACCGGGTTCAGCCGTGCGGTAGGGGCGCTGAAGATGTATACAATCCCGCCTCGTCCCTGTAAGCTGGACGGGTGCTCTCTCTTCAGAAGGCGGCGAACATCCTGGGCGCATTCAGCGCCGAACAGCCCGAATGGGGGGTCCGCGCGCTCGCCGCGCACCTCAGCGTGCCCCGCGCCACCGCCCACGCCTACTTGGCCGGGCTGACCGAGGCCGGATTCCTGCGCCGCACGCCCGCCGGCAAGTACCGCCTGTCCTGGCACATCGCCGAGATGGGCGCCCAGCTCACCTCCTCCCTGCCGTGGTTCCAGGAGGCGCGCGCCCTGATCACCCGCCTCGCGCTGGAAGTCCGCGCTGTGGCCTTCCTGTGCATCCTGGAAGGCGACGAGGTCGTGGCTGCCATCCGCGAACGCCACCCCGACGCGGACATCGACCTGCCGCTGGACATCTACCTGCCCGCCACCGCCACCGCCAGCGGCAAGATCCTCTACGCCCACGCCGACATGACCCCCCGCACCTTCGCCGCGTGCACGCCCAGCTCCATCACCAGCATGGACGAGTGGCGCACCGAGGTCGCCAAGGTCAAACGCCTCGGGTACGCGTACTCCATCGAGGAATGGGTCCCCGGCCAGTGCACCCTGGGCGTGCCCTACCACGCGCTGCACACCGCGCACGGCGACACCGACACCGTCGTGGCCGCCATCGGCGTGCAGATGAGCGCCCAGCGCTACCTGCGCGAGGAACGCCACATCCGCGAGCGCGTCGTGCAGATCGTCCGCGAAGCCGAAGCCCTGCTGTAACCCGGTCCTGCTCCAACGCGCCGCCCAGCCGCACAGGCCGGGCGGCGCGCCCGCTGTTCACTCCTCAGTCAGTTCGCCCGTGCGGGGCACCAGCGTCCAGTCCGTCACAGCCCAGCCCTGCGCGCCGCGCGCGAGGTTCACGATCATCGTGAAGCGCTCCCCGTTCACGTACTCGCTGTCCGTCTTCGCGTCCGTGAAGCCCACCGTGGTCGTCATGACCGCCTGCGCCCGCGTGGGCGTGTCCGTCAGCAGCCGCACAGAACTGAACGTGAAATTCCCCAGCCGCTCCAGCGCGAACGCCTCCGGGCCCTTCCAGCCCGCCAGCCACGGCTGCGCGCGGCTCACGGCCGCCTGCACGCGCCGCTTCACCTCAGCCTGCTGCTCGGGCGTGCGCTTCACGTCCCGGAACTGCGCCGCCACGTGCCCCGCCACGCCACTCAGGTCCCCCAGCAGGCGCGCCGTGACGCCCAGCGCGTCGTCCTTCAGTTCCGTCATGCCGCCCGCCGACACGCGCACCGGCAGGTAGCGGACGCTGCCGCTGCGCGCGTCCCGCAGCAGCGCGTCGTCCCGGCCCGACGCGCGGCGCACCGTCACCTGGGGCCACACCGGCACGACCGGCTCCCCATACCCGTCACGGGTCACCGGCACCGACAGCAGGACGGGCCCCGCCACCACCCCTGACCCCTGCGCGCGGTACAGGCGCAGCGTCGCCGCGTCGGTGCCGATCACCTGCGCCAGGTACGCCCGCGTGCCCGGCGTGAGGAACGCCCCGCCGATCCCACTGCGCCCCGCGTCCGCGTTCACCCCGGCCCGCGTGGGCCAGTCCCACATCCCGAAATCCGACAGGTCCTGCCCCACGTCTGGGCCGTAGTTCGCCAGCCACGACCGGTACGGCTGCGGCTGCCCCTGCGCCCACGCGTCCGCCGCGGCCGCGCCCTGCGTGAGCACCCGCGTGGCGTACGCCACCAGCACGCCCCCACTGAACACGTCGCCGCTGTTCATGCGTGCGGCGAAGGTCTGCATGAACCCCGGAAAGGCCCGCGTGTTCTCCACGAACCGCGCCCCGCCCGGCGTGGGCAGCAACGAGTACACCACCGGCAGCGGCGCACTCTCCGCGAAACTCATGCCGTACCCGTACGCGAAGCGCCAGTCCGACCCGACCAGTTCCAGCGGCCCCCGCCCGTCCAGCTGCCGCGCCTCCAGCGTGTCACTGTGCGCGCTGAACGCCGTCAGGAGCTTGCGGGGTGGCGAGGTCAGCGAGTACAGGTGATGCGTGAAGCAGCAGTGCGCGCCGCCCGAGAAGCCCGCCAGCAGCACCTCCGGCACGCCGTCCCCCGTCACGTCCCGGCACCAGTCCACACTGACCATCGTGTCCTCGACGGTCGCGTACGTCACGCCCCCCCGCGACAGGGTCACGCGGTCCGGCGGGTCGTCGAAGCCGTTCTCGACGGTCTTCACGGTGTACGCCCCGCAAGTGCTCAGGGTCGTCTTGGTGGTCTGGGTGGCCTGCGCGCGGGCAGAGACACACAGGAGCAGGGCGGGCAGGGACAGGAGCAGCAGGGCGCGGTTCATGGAAACCTCCGGGCAGTGGGATACCGGGCTTCATCTTCCCCGGTCTGGACGTGTGAAACCACCCCGGCTTCCACGCCCGGGCGGCGGGGTGTACACTCGCCGCACAGTCACCAGGGGTGCCGACCGTCAACAGCGTCGGCTGAGAGAACACCGTGTTCAACCCTAGGAACCTGATCTGGTTCACACCAGCGGAGGGAGCGTGACGGGTGCCGAAACGTTTGTCGTGTTTCGCTCCCCTCCGACGCGTGAGGGGGGCGTTTTGTTGTTGCGAATCCACTGACCTGACCGACCTGATCTGCCCTGACGGGCTGCCCGGCTGACGGCAGCCCCCATATCCGGACGCCCGCATGGGTGCCCGGCGGCCCCGTCCTGTTCCCGTTTTCTTTGGAGTGTTCATGACCACCCTGACCGAAGCCCTGACGATTCTCGACCCGGAGCTGACCGCGCCGTTCCCGAACAGCGAGAAGGTGTACCTGACCGGCACGCTGCACGCGGGCGTGCGGGTGCCCGCGCGGTGCATCCGGCAGTCGCCGACCCTGGAACGCGTGGGTGACCTGACCCGCACCGTCCCGAACCCGGTGGTCCTCGTGCCGGACACGAGCGGGCCGTACACGGACGCCCGCCTGAGCGTGGACCTGCGCGCCGGGCTGGGGCACGCGCGCCCCTGGCTGGCCGGGGACGCCCGGCTGGCACTGGCGCAGGAGCGGCACCACCCGGCGCTGGATGTCAGTGGCCCGCTGCCGTTCCCGCGTGTGCCCCGCCCGCGCCGCGCCCGCCCCGGCGCGGGGATCACGCAGTTTCAGGCGGCGCGGCGCGGCGAGATCACCCCGGAGATGGAATTCGTCGCCCTGCGTGAGGCGCTGCGGCAGGAGGCGGACTTCGACCTGACCCACCAGCACCCCGGGCAGGCCTTAGGGGCGGCCATCCCGCGCGAGATCACGCCGGAATTCGTGCGGTCGGAGGTCGCGCGGGGCCGCGCCGTGATCCCTGCGAACATCAACCACCCGGAACTCGAACCCACCGTGATTGGGCGGAACTTCCGCGTGAAGATCAACGCGAACCTCGGCACCAGCATCGTCACCAGCTCCATCGAGGAGGAGGTCGGGAAGATGATCTGGGCGACCCGCTGGGGCGCGGACACAGTCATGGACCTCTCCACGGGTCGGCACATCCACCCCACCCGCGAGTGGATCGTGCGGAACAGCGCCGTGCCGGTCGGCACCGTGCCGATCTATCAGGCGCTGGAGAAGGTCGGCGGCGTCGCCGAGGACCTCACCTGGGACGTGTACCGCGACACGCTCATCGAGCAGGCTGAGCAGGGCGTGGACTACATGACCGTCCACGCCGGCGTGCGGCTGGCGCACCTGCCGCTGACCGCGCGGCGACGCACCGGGATCGTGTCGCGCGGCGGGAGCATCCTCGCGAAGTGGTGCCTCGCGCATCACCGCGAGAACTTCCTCTATACCCACTTTGCGGACATCTGCGAGATCCTCGCCGCGTACGACATCACCTTCAGCCTCGGGGACGGCCTGCGCCCCGGCAGCATCGAGGACGCCAACGACGCCGCGCAGTTCGCGGAGCTGGATACGCTGGGCGAACTCACGCGCGTCGCGTGGGACCACGGCGTGCAGACCATGATCGAGGGTCCCGGGCACGTCCCCATGCAGCTCATCCGCGAGAACATGACCCGGCAGCTCGACGTGTGCCAGGAGGCACCGTTCTACACGCTGGGGCCACTCACGACCGACATCGCGCCCGGCTACGACCACATCACGTCCGCGATCGGCGCGGCGCAGATCGCGTGGTACGGCACCGCCATGCTGTGTTACGTCACGCCGAAAGAGCACCTGGGCCTCCCGGACCGGCAGGACGTACGTGACGGCGTGATCGCGTACCGCATCGCCGCGCACGCCGCCGACCTCGCCAAGGGCCACCCCGGCGCGCAGGCCCGCGACAACGCCCTCAGCAGGGCCCGCTTCGAGTTCCGCTGGGAGGACCAGTTCAACCTGTCCCTGGACCCCCTGAAGGCCCGCGCGCTGCACGACGAGACGCTGCCCGCCGACGCGGCGAAGACCGCGCACTTCTGCTCCATGTGCGGCCCGCACTTCTGCTCCATGAAACTCAGCCACGACCTGCGCGCCCCCGACGTGCTGGCCGGACTGGAGGAGAAGGTCCGTGAGTTCCGCGCGCTGGGCGGCGAGGTATACGTGCCCCGGCCCGAACAGGCTGGCGAGGAGCAGGGATGAAGCTCGGCCACCTGTATCTCGTCGCCACGCCCCGCGCCGGGCAGCCGGAACCCGAGTTCCTGGCGCGGGTGGGGGCCGCGCTGGACGGTGGGGTGGACACGCTGCAACTGCGCTGCAAGGACTGGGAGGCGGGAGCGTACATCGCGCTGGGCGAGCGGGTGGCGGCGCTGGCTCGCGCGCGCGGCGTGCCCTTCTTCATCAACGACCGCGTGGACGTCGCCGCCGCGTGCGGTGCGGACGGCGTGCACCTGGGGCAGGGGGACCTGCCGCCCGCCTGGGCACGCAGGCTCGCGCCGGGGTTGCCCCTGGGCTTGAGCACGCATGTGCCCGCGCAGGCGCACGCCGCGCTGGCCGAGGTACCCGCCTACATCGCCGCCGGGCCGGTGCACGCCACGCCCACAAAACCGGGCCGCGCGCCCGCCGGACTGGCTTACGTGCGCACCGTGGCCGCGCTGAACCCACCGCTGCCCTGGTACGCCATCGGCGGCATCGACGCCTCGAACGTCCACGAGGTGCTGGTCGCCGGGGCGACCCGCGTGGCGGTCGTGCGCGCCGTACTGGACGCCCGCGACCCCGCCCAGGCCGCGTCTGACCTGCGGGCGGCGCTGCGGGGGGTGCCCGCGTGACCCGCCCCGCCACCCTGACCGTGAACGGCGAGGCGCGGCCCCTCACGCCCGGCCTGACCCTGCACGCCCTGCTGCGCGAATTGAACGTGAACCCCTCGCGCGTGGCGGTGGGCGTGAACGACGACGTGTACCCCGGCGCCCGCGCGCCGCACCGCACCCTGGAGGCTGGAGATGTCATCGAGATCGTCCGCATCATCGGGGGGGGCTGAGATGGCCCCTGATGCATTCACCCTCGGCGGCAGGACCTTCACCTCGCGCCTGATGACGGGCACGGGCAAGTTCACGGATTTCGGCGTGATGCGCGAGGCGCTCGCCGCGAGCGGATCGCAGATCGTGACCGTCGCCATCCGCCGAGTGGAACTGAGGGCGCCGGGGCACGACGGGCTGCTCGACGCGCTCGACTGGGACGCGCTGCAACTCCTGCCGAATACTGCCGGGTGCCGCACCGCCGAGGAGGCGCTGCGCGTGGCGCGGCTGGCGCGCGTGGCGACCGGCGTGAACTGGATCAAGCTGGAGGTCATCCCCGACGCCCGCTATCTCCTGCCCGACCCGGTGGGCACGCTGCGCGCCGCCGAAGGGTTGGCGGCCGACGGGTTCACGGTGCTGCCGTACGTGCAGGCGGACGCGGTCCTGGCCCGCGCGCTGGAGGAGGCCGGGTGCGCCGCCGTGATGCCCCTGGCGAGCCCCATCGGCTCCGGGCGCGGTCTGCGCAGCCCCGAGCTGCTGCGCACCGTGCTGGACGGCGCGCGCGTGCCCATAGTCGTGGACGCGGGCCTGGGTGTCCCGAGCGACGCGACGCAGGCGCTGGAACTCGGCGCGGACGCCGTGCTGGTGAACACCGCGATTGCCGAGGCGCGCGACCCCGTCGGCATGGCCCACGCCTTCGCGCTGGGCGTGCAGGCGGGCCGCGCGGCCTTCCTGGCCGGGCGCATGCCTGAACGCGCGCACGCCAGCCCCAGCAGTCCCACGGGCGGGGTGGTGCGCCTGCCCGACCCGGAAGTGCCCGTGTGAAGCGGCAGAAATCCCTTCAGGGGGGAGGCCGCGAGGGGGTGCCGTCATGACCCGCACGCGGGAGGTCATCGTGGTGGGCGGCGGCCTGATCGGGTCGCTGGTAGCGTTCACGCTGCGCCGGGCGGGCGCGGACGTACTCGTGCTGGACGCGGACCGGCCGGGCGCGGCGTGGCGGGCGGCGGCGGGCCTGCTCACCCCGGACGGCGAGCGGCTGCGGGGCACGCCCCTGCACGCGGACGCGCTGGAGGGACTGCGGCGCTGGCCCGCGCTGGCGGCGGCACTTGAACGCTCGGGCGTGCCCGTTTACCTGCGGTCCGGCGTGACCCGGATGCAGCCGGGCGGGGGGGTGGTCTGCACGCCGGGGGAGGGGAGCCTGCACCCGCCCTCGGTGGTCCGCGCCGCCCGGCAGGGGCTGGAGGTGGTGGCCGCGCAGGTCCAGGGCCTCGTGCCGTCGGGTGGCGGGGTGCGGGTGCGGACGGACGCGGGCGACTGGTTCGCCGGGCAGGTGATCCTCGCGGCGGGCGCGTGGAGCGGCGCGTTCGGCGTGGATGTGGGGGCGCAGCAGGGGCAGGCGCTGCTGCTGCGCGGCGCGGAGGATGTGGGCGCGTGGTACGGCCCGCCCGCGCGGGGGTTCTCCCGGTACGCGCTGTCCCGCCCGGACGGCCTGTACGTTGGCGCGACCAGCCGCGACACCTGGGCCACCACGCCCGACGCCCACGCGACCCGCTGGCTGCGTGGCGCCGCCCGGACGCTCGTGCCCGGCGCAGACGGGGCGGAGGTCGCCGCGCACCTCGTGGGCCTGCGCCCGGTCACGCCGGACGGGCGGCCGCTGGTCGGCCCGCACCCCACCCTGCCGGGGGTGCTCGTCGCGGCGGGGCACGGGCGGCACGGGTCGCTCCTCGCCCCGGTCACGGCGGCGCGCGTGCTGGCGCTGGCGGGGCAGGGCGTGAGCGCATGACGGTGCCCGTCGCACTGACCATCGCGGGCTCGGATTCCGGCGGCGGGGCGGGCATCCAGGCGGACCTGAAGACCTTCGAGGCGCACGGCGTGTACGGCACGAGCGTCCTGACGCTGATCACCGCGCAGAACACGCGGGGCGTGCAGGCGACGCACCCCCTGCCGCCAGAGCTGGTCGCGGCGCAGCTGCGTGCCGTGCTGGACGATTTCCCGGTCGCGGCGGTAAAGACGGGCGCGCTGGGGAACGCGGGGCTGGTGCGCGCGGTCGCAGACGTCCTGCGGGGCCGCCATCTGCCACTGATCGTCGATCCGGTCATGCTCGCCAAGAGCGGGGACGCCCTGCTGGACGCCCGCGCCCTGCACGCCCTGCGGGACGAGCTGCTGCCCCTGGCGACACTGGTCACCCCGAACGTGCCCGAATGGGCGGCCCTGCGCGCGGCGGGCGTGCCGGACACCACGCCGCTGCTCCTGAAGGGCGGGCACGCGCCCGGCGAGACCGTCATCGACGAGCTGCGCGCCCACGGGCACCACCTCACGCTGAGCGCAGCGCGGCAGCACACCCGGCACACGCACGGCACCGGCTGCACGCTGTCGGCGGCGATCACCGCGAACCTCGCGCGCGGTCTGGTCCTGCCGGACGCGGTGCAGGCCGCGCACGTCTACCTTCAGGCCGCGATCCGCGCCGCGCCGGGGCTGGGCGGGGGGCACGGGCCGCTGGGGCACCGGGCGGCCGGGCTGACCCTGCAACCCAGACCACACCCGACCTAACGCTCGTTAGGTACACTGGGGGCAAGTCCCCATCCGGAGGTTGTCCCCATGACCCACCCCACCCCCGCCCAGACCGGTATCGCACCCGGCGAAACTGCCGAGCAGCACGCCCACTTCGAGGCCCGCATCGCCCGCGGCGAGAAGATCGAGGCCGGCGACTGGATGCCCGCCGAGTACCGCCGCCAGCTCATCCGCATGATCAGCCAGCACGCCCACAGCGAAGTCGTCGGCATGCTCCCCGAAGGCGAGTGGATCACCCGCGCGCCCAGCCTCAAGCGCAAGACCATCCTCATGGCCAAGGTCCAGGACGAGGCCGGGCACGGCCAGTACCTCTACCACGCCGCCGAAACGCTCGGCGCCACCCGCGAGGACATGCTCCAGGCCCTCCTGAGCGGCAAGGCCAAATACAGCAGCATCTTCAACTACCCCACCCACACCTGGGCGGACGTCGGCATGATCGGCTGGCTCGTGGACGGCGCCGCCATCAAGAACCAGACCATGCTCGCCGGCTGCTCCTACGGCCCGTACAGCCGCGCCATGGTCCGCATCTGCTCGGAAGAAACCTTCCACCACAAGCAGGGCAAGGAAATGATCGTCGCCTACGCCCAGGGCACCCCCGAGCAGCGCGCCATGGCGCAGGACGCCCTGAACCGCTGGTGGTGGCCCGCCATGATGATGCTCGGCCCGCACGACGCCGACAGTCCCAACAGCGGCGTCCTGAGCAAATGGGGCATCAAGCTCAAGAGCAACGACGAGGTCCGCCAGGAATTCATCAACGAGCACGTCCCCGAACTGCTCGAAGCGGGCCTCACCATCCCCGACCCGGACCTCCACCAAGACGAGCAGGGCAACTGGCGCCACGGCCCCATCCACTGGGATGAGTTCTGGGCCGTCATCCGCGGCGAGCAGGGCCTCAACAGGGAACGCCTCGGTGCCCGACAGGCCGCCCACGACGACGGCGCCTGGGTGCGCGACGCCCTCCAGGCCTACACCGACCGCCAGCGCGCGGTCGCCGCTGACTGAAGGCCATGCCCCTCCGCCGGAAGGAACAACCCATGACTGAACCTCAACCCCACGCCCAGACCACCGACACGCAGTGGCCCCGCTGGGAGGTCTTCAAGCAGGACGCCCCGAACCGCCCCCACCAGGCGGTCGGCAGCGTGCACGCCGGTGACCCGCAGCACGCGCTGCTCACCGCCCGCAACGTCTTCGTACGCCGCCCCGCCGCCGTGAGCCTGTGGTGCGTGAGGGAGGATGACCTCCTGACCGCCACGCCCGAAGAACTCACCACGACCCCCACGCTGCTGGACACCCCCGGCGGGCCCGGCGTGTACTACGTGGGCGTGAAACGCACCAACAAACGCAGCATGACCTTCGTGGACCTCAGCGGCACCGTGACCGCCGACGGCCCCGGCGACGCGCTCAGGCAGGCCCGCACCCTGCACCCCGATGTCCTCGCCTGGATGGTGTTCCCCGAAACGGCCGTCGTCCGCACCGACGAGGACCCCGGCACCGTCGACAGCTGGTTCGCGCCCGCCAAGGAGAAGACGTACAAGCAGCAGCAGTACTACGGCGTGATCGGCCGGCACGTCGGGGAACTCAAACGCGCCGGGCTCATGCCGGGCCGCGCCGCCAGCGAGGACCACGCATGACCGCTGGCACCCACCCCCTCACCGACACGCAGACGCAGGCCCTGATTCGCCGCCTGACCGCCCTCGCCGACGACGAGATCATCCTCGCCCACCGCGGCGGCGAGTGGACCGGGCACGCCCCGATCCTCGAAGAGGACATCGCCCTGGCCAACATCGCGCAGGACGAACTCGGGCACGCCGGCCTGTACCTGACCCTGCGCGCCGACCTGGACGGCAGCGACCCCGACCGCCTCGCCTTCTTCCGGGACCCCAGTCAGTACACGAATACCCGTCTCGTGGAACTCCCGAAAGGCGACTGGGCCTTCACCATGGTCCGGCAGTTCCTGTACGACACCTTCGAAGCCCTCTGGATGGAAGCCGCCACCCGCAGCACCTACGCCCCCCTGGCCGAGGTCGCCGCCAAAGCCGTGCGCGAGGAGAAATTCCACGTGCAACACACCGCCCTGTGGGTTGAACGCCTCGCCCTCGGCACGCCTGAAAGTGAACGCCGCACCCAGGCCGCGTTGACCGAACTCTGGCCGCACGCCGCGCAACTCTTCCAGCCCGTCGAAAGCGAAGCGGAACTCGTGCACTCGGGCCTCCTCCCCGATCTGAACGCCGTGCACGCCCGCTGGACCGGCCTCGTCACCCGGCACCTCACAGACAAATGCGGCCTCACCCTCCCCGCCACCCCCGACACCCAGCCCGGCCGCGACACGCACACCGAGCACCTCGCGCCCCTGCTGGCCGAAATGCAGAGCGTCGCCCGCGCCCACCCCACCGCCGAACTCTGGTGACGCCGCCTGCCGGGAGGGAATTGCCGGCCGGGAACAAAGGCAACCCATGCGCCACGCCCCCCACCCAGAGGTTTCCCCATGACCACCACGCACCCCACCCCCGACGCCATCTGGACCGCCCTGGCCGCTGTCCCAGACCCGGAAATTCCGGTCGTGAGCATCACGGACATGGGCATGGTCCGGGACGTCACCGTGAGTGACGCGGGGCGCGTGACCGTCACGTTCACGCCCACGTTCAGCGGCTGCCCCGCCCTGCACGTCATCAAAGGCAGCATCGAACAGGCCGTGCGCGACCTGGGCGCAGCGGACGTCGAGGTCAGAAGCACCCTCACGCCCCCCTGGACCACCGACTGGATAGGCGACGACGCGCGCGAGCGGCTGCGGCAGTACGGCATCGCCCCCCCCGCCCCCACCGGAGAAGGGCAGCTGATTCAACTGGACGCGGAACCCACCCGCTGCCCCCGCTGCGGCAGCCTGAACGTCCGCATGACCGCGTCTTTCGGCCCCACCCTCTGCAAGCGAATGTACGTCTGCGACACCTGCCGCGAACCGTTCGAGGGCTTCAAGAGCGTGTAATGTCCACTGCCCATAGTCAGATCGTGTCCCGGATTGATGAAACCCGACTACAGCGCGCCCTGCGATCCTTGGATGGATTGACCCTGGGTGATCAGTTTGGGGAGCTGTTCTTCCTGGAGGTGACGCAATTCGAGGATCTGGTCGGGAACCGCAAAGTTCCCGAGCAGGCGTGGCATTACACCGACGATACCGAGATGGCGCTATCGGTCGTGCTGAACCTCAGGCAACACGGCAAGATCGATCAGGACAGCCTCATGCACAGTTTCGCGCTGCGGCATGACATGACCCGGGGCTATGGGCCCAGCATGCGGCGAGTGCTGTCGGACGTCCGAGAAGGTGCGGCGTGGCGGACGACCATCGCCGGCACTTTCGAAGGGCAGGGGTCGTGGGGGAACGGTTCCGCCATGCGGGCTGGGCCGATCGGTGCCTACTTCGCAGATGATCTACCCGCTTGCATTGAGCAGTCACAACTGTCCAGCCTCGCCACACATACTCACCCAGAGGCGGTTGCTGGCGCCCTTGCCGTTGCCGTGTCTGCTGCTCTGGCCTGCCATGATTCCAAGCCGTCACCTGCCGAATTCATCCTGGCAGTTGCGGACTACATCCCGGACAGCGAGGTCAGAAGTCGTTTGCTCCGGGCCAGCCGACTGGCGCCGGGCACGTCACCCGTGCATGCGGGGCATATGCTGGGGAATGGCAGTGAGATTTCCGCGCCGGACACGGTCCCCTTTGCCGTCTGGTGTGCCGCCCAGCACCTTGGCGACTACGAGGAAGCCCTCTGGAACGCAGTCAGTGCCGGAGGAGATCGGGACACCATTTGCGCCATTGTGGGCAGCATCGTCGCCATGAGCAGCCGGACTACGCTCCCTGCCAACTGGATGTCACTCATGGAACCTTACCCACAATGGTTCAGGGAAGCTCTATGAGATTCGGACTCCGCGCGAGGATGCCTGCTCGTTCATGCCGTCAATATCACCGGTTTTCCTTTGGTGATCATGATGGTGTGTTCGACGTGGGCGGCGAGGCCGCCGTCGGTGGTGGCGAGCGTCCAGCCGTCGCGGCGGGTGCGGACGCGGGGGCTTTTGCCGGTGCTGATCATGGGTTCCACGGCGATCACGAGCCCCTCGTGCAGCGGTTGTCTCAGCGCGGGTCGGTAGTAGTTGGGGACGTCGGGTTTCTCGTGGATGGCGCGGCCCACGCCATGCCCCTGAAGTTCCGGCAGCAGCGTGAAGCCCCGGCGCTCCACTTCGGTCTGGATGGCGCGCCCGATGCCGTTCAGGGGTTGCCCGGCGCGGGCGGCGTTCAGGCCGCGTGCCAGGGCCGCCTCGGCAGCCTCGATGAGGCGGGCGGCGGTGGGGGAGACGGGCGGCACGGCGACCGTGATGGCGGCGTCCGCGACGAACCCGCCGACGTTCGGCGTGACGTCGATGCACACCACGTCCCCCGCCTGAAGCGGGCGGTTGGTGGGCAGGCCGTGGACGATGTCGTCGTTCACGCTGATGAACACGTTGACGGGCGCGCCGTACTGGGCACGCGGGGCGGAGAACGCCCCGAACTGCGCGAACACCTGCCCGGCCAGGGCGTCCAGTTCGGCGGGCGTCACGCCCGGTTCCACGGCGGCGCGCAGGGCGTCGAGGGTGCGGGCGACGACCTTCCCCGCGAGAGTCATGCCGTCCAGTTCATGCTGCGTGGTGATCGTCATGCGGCAGTGTAAGCGTGTCGTTGCAGTTCGGACTGTGGTGGAGCGGTGAGCCGCATGTCTGCCCGACTCCTCCCTCGACATCAGATCGAATCTTCTTTCTCTCCAAGGAGCGTTTCTTTGTGACTCAATCAATCACTTCTGATCTTCTTCGTCCGGCGTCTTACGTGTCGGGTTCGTGGCATGCGAATGCGGATGGGCAGGTGCTCTTGGACGCGGTGTATGGGCGTCCGGTGGCTGTGATTTCGTCCGAGGGCGTGGATTTCGGTGGGGCGCTGGCGTACGGCCGGAAGGCGGGTGGGGCGCTGCGCCGCATGACGTTCCACGAGCGGGCGCGGGCGCTGAAGGCGCTGGGGGCGTTCCTGATGGAGCGCAAGGAGGCGTACTACGCCCTGAGTGCGCTGACGGGGGCGACGCGGCGGGATTCGTGGGTGGATATTGAGGGTGGGATCGGCACGCTGTTCAGTTACGCGAGTGCGGCGCGGCGGGAACTGCCGGACGAGCGCTTCTGGCCGGACGGGCGTTTGGAGCGCCTGGGGCGAGAGGGGACGTTCGTGGGGCGTCACCTGCTCGTGCCGCGTGAGGGTGTGGCGGTGCAGATCAATGCGTTCAACTTCCCGGTGTGGGGGATGCTGGAGAAGTTTGCGCCGGCGTTCATCGGGGGGATGCCGAGTCTGGTGAAGCCCGCGCCGCAGACGGCGTACCTGACCGAGCGGGTGGTGCGGGACATTGTGGCGTCGGGCCTGATTCCGGAGGGGACGCTTCAACTGGTGACGGGGGAGCCGGGGTCGCTGCTGGATCACGTGGAGGAGCAGGATGTGGTGGCGTTCACGGGGTCGGCAGCGACGGCGGCGAAACTGCGGGTGCATCCGGCGATCGTGGGGCGGTCGGTGCCGTTTAACGCGGAGGCGGACAGCCTGAACGCGTCGGTGCTGGGCCTGAGCGTGAAGCCGGAGGATCCGGAGTTCGCGCTGTTCGTGCGAGAGGTGGCGCGGGAGATGACCGGGAAGGCCGGGCAGAAGTGCACCGCGATCCGCCGGGCGCTGGTGCCGTCCCATCTGGTGGAGGCGGTGACGGAGGGCCTGCGCCGCGAGTTGAGCAAGGTGACGCTGGGCGACCCGGCGCGGGATGACGTGCGGATGGGCGCGCTGGTGAGCGTGGAGCAGCGCGAGCGGGTCCGCGAGACGCTGGAGAAATTGCAGCAGGAGGCGCGTGTGGTGATCAGCGGCGAGGCGACGCTGCTGGGCGGCGACCGCGAGAAGGGCGCGTTCCTCGACCCGACAGTGCTGCTGTGCGAGACCCCCCTGACCGCGAAGGGGCCGCATGAGCTGGAGGCGTTCGGGCCGGTGGCGACGCTGCTGCCGTACGACTCGCTGGAGGACGCCATTCACCTCACGAAGCTGGGCCGGGGGTCGCTGGCCGGGAGCATCGTGTCCCGCGACCGCGCGGAGGCGACGGAACTCGTGTTGGGCATGGCGAGTTCGCACGGGCGCCTGCTGGTCCTGAACCGCGACAACGCGAAGGAGAATACGGGGCACGGGTCGCCGCTGCCGCAGCTGAACCACGGCGGGCCGGGCCGCGCGGGGGGCGGCTCGGAACTCGGTGGCCTCAGTGCGGTGCGGCATCACATGAACCGCGTGGCGGTGCAGGCCGACCCGACCACCCTCACGAGCATCACGCGGGAGTTCGTGCCCGGCGCCGAAGTCACCGAGGATGTGGTCCACCCCTTCCGCAAGTCCTTCGACGAGATTCAGGTGGGGGACAGCCTCCTCACGCACCGCCGCACGGTGACTGAGGCGGACATCGTGAATTTCGCAGGCCTGACCGGTGATCACTTCTACGCGCACGTCGATGAGATCGGCGCGCGGGAGGGCATCTTTGGGAAGCGCGTGGCGCACGGGTACTTCCTGATCTCGGCGGCGGCGGGGCAGTTCGTGTCGCCCGCGCCGGGCCCAGTGCTGGCGAACTACGGCCTGGAGAACCTGCGCTTCATTGAGCCGGTCGGGATTGGGGACACCATCCGCACGCGGCTGACCTGCAAGCGCAAGATCCGCAAGGACCTGCGCCCCGGTGAGACCCGCCCGACCGGCGTGGTCGAGTGGCGCAGCGAGATCACGAACCAGGACGGCGTGCTGGTCGCCACGTACGACATTCTCACGCTGGTCGAGCGTGCCCGCGATGAGTTCGATCCGCCCGCCGAGGACAGCAGCGTTCAGGCGTAAACCCAGCGTGTGACAGGGGCGGAGGGCGCGCGTGGCGTACCCTCCGCCCATGACCTTGATCACTGGACTGGATCACGTGCAGGTGGAGGCCCCGGCGGGCTGTGAGGCGCAGGCTCGCGCGTTTTTCGGGTCGTTCCTGGGCCTGCCGGAACTCGCGAAACCCGAGGCGCTGCGGCGCAACGGCGGCGTGTGGTTCGGCCTGCCGGACGGGCGGCAGCTGCACGTGGGCGTCACGCCAGAGTTCGTGCCGCGGGTGAAGGGCCATCCGGGGTTGCGCTGCGCCGATCTGGCGGCGTTCACCGCGCACTGCGTCCGTCACGGCGTGCCCTACCGCGCCGACGCGGAGGCCGGCGTGGCCCGCGTGTTCCTGACCGACCCGTTCGGGAACCGGCTGGAGGTCGTGCAGGACGCGCATCCCAGCGTCCGGTGAAGGGCGGGGCGGGTCAAGGAATCGTGAATTCCCGCGCCTGACGGGGCCTTCGGGGGGGGTGGTACGGTGGCGGTATCCGGTACGACCCCTCCTGCGGGCCCTGCGATGGGTGTCCGGTGGGGCGGTGGGGACGGACGCGTGCCGCTCCGTCCGGGAGGCCCTCATGAATTTCGCTGAACTGCTGCACTCCTTCTTCGATGAGTCAGGCGCCGCGCGTCTTGCCCAGGCGGCCGACGTGGACCCCGCCGAGGTCCGCCGCATCCTGGACGCCGGTCTGCCCCTGCAACTGAACGCCCTGACCGGGCAGGCGGACACGCCCGCCGCCGCGCACCTCGCAGAGGCGGTTGCCAGCCTGCCTCACTTCGAGACTGTCGGGGCCGTCCTGAACGAACCGGACGGCGCGTCGAACCTGCGTCAGGCCGGTGAACTGCTGGGCCCCGCCCTGCTGGGCGACGGGACGGGCCAGCTGGCGCGTCAGGCGGCGGGCCTGGCGGGCACCAGCGAGGACCGCGCCGGGCGGGTCCTGACGTTGACGCTGCCGCTGCTGCTCAGCCTGCTGGGCCGCGCCGGGCTGACCGCCGGGAACGTCAGCACTCTGCTCAGGGACCTGAGCGGCCCGCTTGACCCGCCGGCCACGCCACCGGTGGTCGTCCCTGGCCTGGACGCCCCGTCCGCCGAGACGGGCGGACCCGGGGACGCGCTGGCGGCGGGCGCGACCACCGCGGGCCTGGCGACCCTGACCGGTCCGGCGCTGCTGGACTGGCTGCGCGCGCAGCTGGCCGGGCCGGTCGGGGAGCGGCTGGGCGTGGCCGCCGGGCTGGGCGCCTCGGGGGCCGGGCGGGCCACGCAGGCGGCGCTGCCGGTCCTGCTGGCCGCGCTGGTGCGCCGCGCGGGCACGGACGCGGGCGCGCAGGAGCTGCTGGACCGCGGCGCCGCCACGCGGGACCTGGTCGATCCGGACGGCGCGCCAGTCACCCGGCTGCTAAGCGACCCGGCGGAAACCGCGCGGATAGAGGGGCAGGGGCGGGCCCTGCTGGGCAGCGTGTTCCCGAACCTGGACCCGGTCACGGGCCGCCTGGGGTCCGCGCTGGGCAGCAGTGGCGCCAGCGCGGGGCGCCTGCTGGCGCTGCTGGGGCCGTTCCTGCTGGCGCTGCTGGGCGCCCGGGCGCGCGCTGGTGGGCTGGGCGCCGCGGACTTCCGGACCCTGCTGGGCGGTCTGGGCGGGAACCTGGGGGGGCTGCTGCCGGCGGGCCTGGGCGGCCTGAGAACCCTGCTGGACGAGACGCCGGACGTTGTTCCGGCCGTCACGCCTGCCGCCGCGGCCCCGGTCACGCCCGTCGTGACCCCCGCGGCCCCGCCACCGGTCACGCCGCCGGTCACCCCGGTGCGGCGCGGCGGGTTCCCCTGGTGGATCATTCCGCTGCTGCTCCTGCTGGGACTGGGCGGCTGCTGGCTGGTCAACCAGAACCGCGCGGCACCCCCGGCGGCCAGCAGCGCGCAGGCGGCCAGCATCGTCGTGACGAACCCCACGTCCGGCGCGGACCTGCCCGCCGAGCCGTTCACCATGAGCGGCACCGGCCCCGCGAGCACCGCCCTGACCATCGCGGATCAGGGCCAGGAGGTCGCGCAGGCCACGGTCGGCGCGGACGGCAACTGGACGGCGGACCTGCCCGCCCCCACCCCCGGCGAGCACACGTACACCGTGGACGGCGGCGGCGGACGCAGCGAACTGAAGGTGAACGTCGCAGATGCGAGCGCGTCAACCGGCGCTAACGGCGACACCAGCACCAGTGGCGACACCAACGCGGCGTCCGGTAGCACTGACGCGGGCACCGCGCCCACCGACAGCACCGGCAGCGCAGCATCGGGCGCCGCGACCGGCAACTCGGCCAGCAGCTCAACGGGCAGCGCGGCCAGTGGTGACGCGGGGAGCGGCGCGGCCGACCCGGCCAGTCCTGACGCCAGTGACGCGAGCACAGCCGCGGCGGCCGGCGCGTTCACGATCAGCGAACCCGCCGCGGACGCCACGCTGCCCGCCGGGACGTTCACCCTGCGCGGGAACGGCACGGCCAGGCAGCAGGTGGAACTGTTCGAGGACGACACCAGCCTTGGGAAGATCACGGTCGGACCGGACGGCACCTGGAGCTTTGATGTGCCCAGCCCCGCCGCTGGGCCGCACACGTACCGCGTGAAGGCGGAAGACGGCACC
Source organism: Deinococcus radiotolerans (assembly GCF_014647435.1). Taxonomy (NCBI): domain Bacteria; kingdom Thermotogati; phylum Deinococcota; class Deinococci; order Deinococcales; family Deinococcaceae; genus Deinococcus; species Deinococcus radiotolerans. The sequence goes on from NZ_BMPE01000005.1 coordinate 43,447, forward strand.
GAACTCGCCTCGGTGGGCGCGACGGTCGGCGAGCCCGCCGCGGACGCCAGCGCGGCCAGCTGCACCGAGACCTACACCCTGAGCATGACGAATGGGCAGACCGTGAATGAACCCTTCCGCTTCGGCGGCGTGGGCCAGGGGCAGGGGTACAGCGTGACCGTCAAGCGCGGCGCGCGGACCATTGGCACGAAGGACATCCCGCTGGACGCCACGTGCGGCTGGAGTTACCAGAGCCGCCCCGGCCCCGGCAAGATCACGTACGAGGTGCGTCCGCTGGGCGACGCGGCCGCCGCGCCCCTGAGCACCGTGAACCTGACCGTCGCGCAGTAAACCTCACGCGCCGCGAGGTGGCGGCACCGTGGCCCGCACCTCCACCCGGAGGTTGCGGGCCTCCTCGTGCCTGACGACGAGCAGAGACGAAAAAACACCCCCGCGCGGGGCGGGGGCGAAGGTCGTGCGTGCGGGGCTTAGACCGCGAGCACCTGACGGCCGTTGTAGTAGCCGCAGCTGGGGCAGATGTGGTGGCTGAGCTTCTTCGCGTGGCACTGGGGGCACTCGGTCAGGTTGGGCGCGACGAGGGCGTGGTGGCTGCGGCGCATGTCGCGCTTGCTCTTGCTGGTCTTCTTCTTGGGAACGGGGTGTTTGGCCATGTCTGTTCTCCTGGGCCACACGGCGTTTCCCGCCGGGGCGCGATTCTCGCCGGGGGGACCCAGCCGAGACAACAGGGGGGAGTATACCACAGCCTCGCCGATCTGGGACAGTGAGCCGCGCCTCGCTGTTCATGAAGCTGAGTGCCCCGCTCCGGGCCGGGCGCGACCCCGCCCGCCGGGGTCCATCTGGGGTGCGTGAAGCCGCGCCGCCGGAGGGCGTTTTACAGTAGGAGGCGTGCATGAACTCGAGTGGGCGCCCATCACGCTGGAGACCGGCCTGCGCGTTCTCGACCTGATCGGCGTGCTGGCCTTCGCGATGTCCGGCGCGCTGCTGGGCGTGCGCAAGCGCTTCGACCTGTTCGGCGTGCTCGTGCTGGGCTGCGTGACCGCCGTGGGCGGCGGCGCGATCCGCGACACGCTGACCGGGCAGACCCCGCCGCTGTTCCTGCGGGACGAGACGTACCTGTACGCCGCGCTGCTGGGCTCCGGGCTGGCGTTCGCGTTCGGCACGCGCCTGGCCCGCTTCGAGCGGACCCTGAGCGTGTTCGACACGGTCGGCCTGGGCCTGTTCGCCGCGTCCGGCGCGCTGGGAGCGATCAACTTCGGGCTGGGGCCGCTGGGCGTGGTGTTCGCCGGGATGCTGTCCGGCGTGGGCGGCGGCGTGATCCGCGACCTGATCGCCAACGAGGTCCCGGAGATCATGTACCGCAGCGAGCAGCTGTACGCCACCGCCGCCGCCGCCGGAGCGCTGACCGTGTGGCTGCTGTACCCGCACGTCACGCCGTTCCAGGCGCAGTTCAGCGGCGCGGTGGTCGTGTGGGGACTGCGCTGGATCTCCCGGCGCGGCTGGGTGCGCCTCCCGGTGCGCCGCCTCCCCGAGGACACCCCGCAGGGCTGAGCGCCGACGTGAGGGCCGACGCCTGCCCGGGAACGGTCAGCGATCCCACGCCTGCGCGCCCGGCGCCGCTGGTACAACGGCATGCATGATCCATGACGCCCGCGTGCAGGTCCTGCGGTCCGGCACGCCCCGCCGGGAGGGATTCGTGCTGCTGTGGGTGCAGGCCAGCGTCCGCACCCGCGACAACCACGCCCTGGAATACGGGGTGCGCGAGGCCAACCGCCTGAACCTGCCACTGGTGGCCGTGTTCGGCCTGACCCCTGGTTACCCCGAGGCGAACGCCCGCCACTACGCCTACCTGCTGGAGGGCCTGCGGGACCTGCGCGCCAACCTCGCCGCGCGGGACGTGCCGCTGCGCGTGGCCCTGGGCAGCCCGCCCGAGGTGGCTCTGGATGCGGCAGGGGAGGGCGCGGCGTTCGTCGTGACCGACGTGGGCTACACCCGCCTTCAGCGTGAGTGGCGCGACTGGCTGGCCGACCGGCTCGACGTTCCGCTGGTGCAGGTGGAATCCGAGGCGGTCATTCCCGTGGGGGTAGTCAGCGGCAAGCAGGAGTACGCGGCGCGCACCATCCGCCCCAAGATCCACCGGTTGTGGCACGACTACCTCGTCCCCCTGGACACCCACGACCTGAAACGCCGCGCGCGCGACTGGGACGGCGGCGAGGACGTCACCGACCCCGCCCGCCTCCTGAAGACCCTTCCCATCGACCACGGCGTCCCCCCCGGCGACGAGGAAGGCGGCGAGAATGCCGCGCACGACCTGCTGGAAGACTTCATCACCCGCAAACTCGACGGGTACGCCGAGAGGCGCAACGACCCCACCGTGGACGGCAGCAGCCGCCTCAGCGCGCACCTGCACTACGGGCACCTCTCCCCGCTGACCGCCGCGCTCGCCGCGCGCGAACACCCTGGCCCCGACACCGACGCCTTCCTGGAAGAACTCATCGTGCGGCGCGAACTCAGCTTCAACTACACCACCTACAACCCCCACTACGACCGCTACGCGGGCCTCCCTGCCTGGGCCCGCGCCACGCTGGACGAACACGCCGGAGACCGCCGCGACCACACCTACACCCGCGACCAGCTGGACGCCGCGCAGACGCACGACCCGTACTGGAACGCCGCGCAGCGCCAGATGACCCGCACCGGCCGCATGCACAACTACATGCGCATGTACTGGGGCAAGAAAGTCCTCGAATGGACCCCCACCCCCCAGCAGGCCTTCGACACGCTGCTGTGGCTGAATAACCGCCACGAACAGGACGGCCGCGACCCGAACTCATGGGTGGGCGTCGGCTGGGTGTTCGGCCTGCACGACCGTCCCTGGACCCGCCGCCCCATCTTCGGCACGGTGCGCTACATGAACGCCGGCGGGCTGAAACGCAAATTCGACATCGAAAAATACGCCCGGCAGTGGACGGAATAGGAGAGCCCGGCGCCCCGCACCCGCTAGAGTCCGCTCATGACCGATGCTGTCCCTCTTACCGCGCTGCACGTGACGAGTGGCGGCACGCGCGTGTACACGTTGCCGGTGCGGGCCTTTCCGAATTTCCGCGCGAACGTGTACCTAGTCGTGCGCGGAGACCCGCACGCCCCGGCGTATGCGGCGCTGGTGGATACCGGTGGGGCTGGCCCGGACAGCCTGGGTGACCTGCGGGCGGGCCTTGCGTCGGTGCGGGATGGGTACGGCGAGGCAGTGGGCCTGGACACCCTGGGTCGGATCGTGATCACGCATCCACACCCGGATCATCTGGGCGGCCTGAGCGCCCTGCGGGAGCACACGGAGGCACCCGTGGCGGCCTTCCACTCGGCGGTGCCGTTCATTGAGCAGCCCGGCGCGATTCGCGCGGCGTGGCTGATGCAACCCGATGCGCAGGCCGTCTGGCTAGGGCTGCCGCCCGGCAGCGAACTGGACGGCCGTATCCGCCGCCGGGGCTCGAACCTCAGCGTGCCCCGTGCCCTCCCGGTCGCCACGCCCCTGCGCGACGGGGACGTGCTGGACGACCTGCTACACGTCATCCACACGCCGGGTCATGAGGGGAACTAGATCTGCTTGCGCGTGGACGACGTGCTCCTCAGTGCCGATCACCTGCTGCCGCTGAACTCGCCGCCGCTGATGCCCGCGCGGTTCCTGCCCGGCAGCGGCGTGGCGGCATTCCTGCACTCGCTGGATCGCGTGGAGGCGCTGGACGGCGTGAACCTCGCGCTGGGCGGGCACGACGGCCCTATGCGCGACCCCCGCGCCCGCATCCGCGCGCTGCGGAGTCGCACGCACGAGAAACTGGACGGTCTGCTCGCTGCCTGCACGCACCCCATGACCATCCAAGACCTGCTGCTGGCGCTGCACCCGCGCCTGCGGTCCATTCAGGCGGTGCTGCTGCTCGACCAGACCGCCGCCCTGGCCGAGTACCTGGCGGGAACGGGCGCGCTGCGCGAGAGCACGCGCGAGGACGGCGCGGCGCTGCTCACCCGCGCGTGACGCCGCCCCCTAACCTGCTGCTGGACTGGGGCCTGCGCGACCCTCAGCCGCTGGGAGGCCGCCTGAACCGGCACTGGCAGGTCCGCGCTGGACCGGAGGTCGCCGCGCTGCGCCGCTGGCACGACTCACACACGGTTCCGTATGAATTGGACCTGCTGACCCGCCTGACCGGCGGCGGACTGGACCTGCCCTGGCGGCTGCGCGGCCCCATGGAGCGGGAGGGGGCGGTGTGGACGCTGCACGCCTGGGTGCCCGGTGACCCCGCCCCCCGTGAGGACGCCCGCGCGCGGGGCCGCTGGCTGGCGGACCTGCACGGACGCTGGGCGGATGTGCCCCTCCCTGAATCCCGCCCCGGCTTCCCGGACGAGTGGGCGTTCCTGCGCGACCCTGCCACTGACGCCCTGCTGGACACGCACGAGTCTACGCAGCCCGTTTGGGTGGGCCTGCTGCGCGCCCACCTGCACGCCGCCCGCGCGGTCACTGCGCGCGTGCACGCGCGGCCCCGGCAGCTGATTCACGGGGATTTCACGCCCTGGAACCTGCGCGTGCAGGGGACCAGGTGGACGGGGCTGCTCGACCTGGAATTCACCCGGCCTGCCGATCCGCTGGCGGACTTCGCGCTGGCGTGGCGCGGTGCACATGACGACGTCATCCACGGGTACGCCGAGGTGCGCCCCCTGAGCGATGAGGACCGGGCCCTGATCCCAGCGCTGTGGTGGGCGCACCTGCTGACCGGCGCACTGCACGACCTGCGCGCCGGGACGTGGGATGACGGCTGGACGGCGCGAATGCTCGCGCGGCGCTCCCCGCTGATGGGGGCGCTCGGGGCGGCGCTGCCGGGCGTGCGGTACTCTGGAGCGTTATGACCCCGGAGCGTTACGCCAAGATTCTGCGCGTGCTGAGTAAGCGGCAGCCGACCCTGACCGTCCTGATGGACGAGGTGAACAAACCCCACAACCTCTCCGCGATCGTGCGCACCTGCGACGCGGTAGGCGTGTTGCAGGCGCACGCGGTCCCGCCGCGCGGCGGGCGCCTCGTGGATTTCGATGGGCACACCTTCGAGGCCACCAGTGGCAGCGCGCACAAGTGGGTGCCCGTGCAGAAGCACGAAGGCGCCGTGGGGGCCGTGCGGGACCTACAGGCGCAGGGCTTCCAGGTGCTCGCCACGCACCTCTCGCAGCGCAGCGTGGACTACCGCGAGGTGGACTACACCCGCCCCACCTGCGTCCTGCTGGGCGCCGAGAAGTGGGGCGTGGGCGACGAGGCTGCCGACGCTGCCGATCACAACATCATCATCCCGATGTTCGGCATGGTGCAGAGCCTGAACGTGTCGGTGGCCGCCGCGACCATTCTGTTCGAGGCGCAGCGCCAGCGCCTTGCGGCTGGGATGTACGACGCCCCGCAGCTGAGCGATGAGGACCTGCGCCGCTGGGCGTTCGAGTGGGCGTACCCCGACCTGGCCCCCGGCTACCGCGAGCGTGGCGAGGCCTACCCCGCGCTGGACGAGCACGGCCAGATTCAGGGCTGAGTGATGCCCCTACCCCCGCCCGGGTGTCCCCCGGCGCGTGCCCACCTTGCGTGCAAAACGTTCACGGCTCGTCAGGAACCGCCCCGGCCGCACCCGTTAGACTGACCACTCACACCGAGCCTCTTGAGCCGCCCCCGAGGCGGCTGTGGGGCCAGAGGACACAGCATTGAACACTGAAATTGTGGTGATCCTGGCGACCCTCGCCGTTCTCGAGGGCCTGCTTTCCGCCGACAACGCGCTTGTCATGGCCGTCATGGTCCGCCCCCTGCCCGCCGCGCAGCAGCAGAAAGCCCTGACGTACGTCATGTGGGGCGCCATGGTGCTGCGCCTCGCCGGGGTGCTGCTCGCCAGCTTCATCATCAAGTACTGGTTCCTGCGCGCCTTTGGCGCCGCGTACCTCGCGTACCTGGTCATCGCGCACTTCGTGAAGAAAGGTGGTGACGACGGCCAGCCCAAGGAACTCAAGGGGTCATTCTGGAACGTCGTGATCAGCCTGAACCTCGTGAACCTCGCGTTCTCCGTGGATTCCATCCTGGCGGGCGTCGCGCTGCTGAAACCCGAGATGCGCGACACCGCCACCGGCTTCTGGATTGTCGTGGCGGGCGGCGTCATGGGCCTGATCCTCGTGCGTTTCGCCAGCACCTTCTTCCTGAAACTCCTGGACCGCTTCCCTGCTCTGGACGACGTTGCGTACATCCTGATCGGCTGGATCGCCCTGAAGCTCGGCATTGAGACGGTCGAGCAGGTCAGCGAGCTGTACCACCTCGGCTGGAACGCGCATATGCCTCCTGCGATCTTCTGGGCGGGCATGGGCCTCATCGCGGGCGTGGGCACGTTCATCGCCACGCGCAAGGCCGCCCGCACCGAAGCGCAGGCGGACGAAGACGTCGCCGAGATCCGTGAGGAACTCAACCGCGCCGCCAACGATCCCCTCGACGGCCGGATTGACGGCCGCTGACCCCAGCGCCACGAACGCGGGCCGCTTCCCTGACCGGGGAACGCGGCCCGCGCTCTGCTGATGAGGGTGCACCCGGTTCAAAACAGGCCCGGTCCTCCGCCGCGAGACGCCGCGCTGCACGTGCTGCCCGGCGTGCCCCGGGCAAGCGGTGGGCGCGCACCTGCCCATATGCCCTGACCTGCCGCAGTTCGTGTCCGGCGTACACTGACTGCATGAGCGACCTTCTGGACACCATCCGCGACCTCGCCAAGCCGACCGACAGCAAGATCCTGATGGTCGTCCTCGACGGCGTGGGCGGCCTGCCCCTCGAAACCAACGGCGACACTGAACTCGCCGCCGCGAAGACCCCCAACCTCGACGCGCTCGCCGCGCAGAGCCAGCTCGGGCAGGTCGAACTCGTCGGCGCGGGCATCACCCCCGGCAGCGGCCCCGGCCACCTCAGCCTCTTCGGGTACGACCCCCTAAAGTACGTCGTCGGACGCGGCGCCCTCTCGGCCGTCGGCATCGGCGTGAAGCTCGGCGCGGGCGACGTCGCCGTGCGCGGCAACTTCGCCACCCTCGGCGCCGACCGCATCGTGCAGGACCGCCGCGCAGGCCGCCCCAGCGACGAGAAGAACGCCGAGATCGTCACCAAGCTCAAGGCCGCCATCCCCGACATAGACGGCACCCCCGTCGAGATCTACACCGAAAGCGAACACCGCTTCGTGGTCGTCTTCCGCGCGGGCGGCGGCAGCCCCCTCGGCGCGAACCTCAGCGACGTGGACCCCCAGGCGACCGGCGTGCAACCCATGACCGCCCAGGCCCACGACGCCGCCAGCCAGAAAACCGCCGACCTCGTCAACGCCTTCGTGCAGCGCGCCGAAGCTGCCCTCAAGGACGAAACGCAGGTCAACGGCGTCCTCTTCCGCGGCTACAGCGACGTCCCCCACTTCCCCAGCTTCGACGCCGCCTACCAGCTCAAGGCCGCGTGCATCGCCAGCTACCCCATGTACAAGGGCCTCGCCAGCCTCGTCGGCATGGACGTCCTCACCGTCGAAGGGGAAGAAGACGCCCTCGACGGCAAGGTCCAGGCCCTCAAGGACAACTGGAGCAAGTACGACTTCTTCTACTTCCACGTCAAGAAAACCGACAGCACTGGCGAGGACGGCGACTTCAAAGCCAAAGTCAAGAAGATCGAACTCTTCGACGCCCTGCTCCCCCAACTCCTCGCGTTGAACCCCGACGTCATCGCCATCGTCGGCGACCACAGCACCCCCAGCAAGCTCGCCACGCACTCCTGGCATCCCGTTCCGCTGCTCATCCGCAGCAACTACGGGCGCAAGGACCTCGCCCAGCGCTACACCGAAGACGAAGCCCAGAGGGGCAGCCTCGGCCTGCGCCGCGGCACCGACCTCATGCCACTCCTCATGGCCAACGCCCTGAAACTCAACAAGTACGGCGCGTAACCCCCACCGCACCCACCCACACGGCTCCCGCCCCCCCGGCGACGGGGCCGTTTCCACAACCCCACCTCAACACCCCTTCAGCCCCGCATCAGATTCACACGGCAGGGTGAACCCATTACGTTCCCACCCGGAACACGGAGGACCCATGCATAGAGCCATCCTGATCACCGCCCTCACCCTCGCCACCACCGCCAGCGCCCAGACCCTCAGCGTCAACATCAACGCCACCGTCCAGTACCCCAGCATCATCCAGACCACCGCCAACCTCCTCAACCTCCTGTCCCAGGGCGTCAAGGTCACCCTCCTCACCCCCACCAACCAGCAGGCCGCCACCCTCGGCACCAGCGGCGGCATCGTCGTCAACCCCGCCTACCCCACCACCACCCGCCTCACCCAGGTCCAGGTCATGACGCAGGTCCCCGGCACCACCACCTACGTCAAAGAGATCTACCCCCTCGCGCAACCCATCACCACCGCCCAACCCCTCAGCGCGCAGAGCATCGTCGTCAAAGCCAAAGACGGCACCCGCCAACCCCTCATGAACGTCATGGCCCGCCAAGCCGCCTGGGCCAAAGCGCCCGGCCTCCAGAAAAAACCCGGCGGCATGCCCCCCGGCCAGTACAAGAAAACCCAGGGCAACAAGTAACCCCAGCCCCACAGACCCCTCCCACGCGGAGGGGTTTCTCCTATCCTGACCCATGCTGCCCCGGACCCTCCTGATCCTCGACCTGGACGAAACCCTCTGGCACGGCACCCCCAACCCCACCGCGCACATCACCCTCCGCCCCCACCTGCGCGACTTCCTCCAGGGCACCCACGCCGCGCACGACCACGCCATCTGCACCGCCGCCAGCCCCGACTGGATGCACGCCGGCCTCCAAACCATCCACAACGAAACCGGCCTCTACCTCACCCACACCGCCGCATTCCTCTGGCACCGCGACCGCTGCTCCTGGCACCGCGACGAACACGGCGAACACCAGCCCCACAAACACACCCGGAAACTCCGCGCCCACTGAATACGATCCCGCTACCCCCGCGAACGCATCCTCGCCATCGACGACCGACCACAAAACTGGGCCTCCGGCTACGGCCACCTCGTCCGCGTCACCCCCTGGACCGGCGACCCACCGACGACGAACTCCCCCGCCTCGCCCGGTACCTGCTGAGCATCGCGGACACCCCCGACCTGCGGCGGGTGGAGAAGCGGGGGTGGCGGGGGCGGGCTCTCGACTGAACTTTAGGGCGACCCTTTGGAAGGGGTGCGCCTGGCGGCGAGCCTCCCCACCCCCCAGCCCCCTACCCCAGAGGGGCAGGGGGGCTTACGTTGGCACTGGGCAAGAGTTTTTACTCGCGCGGCGGAGGTGTGTTGGGCGGTGATGTGCCCGGCTTCGAAGCCATCCTGCGCCCCCCACGTAGGCCCGCGCGCTGCGCGCACGACGGCCGGTGGCAGTCTGCGGTGGCTGGCAGAGCAATCTGAAGCGATCCGCTGATCTACTTTCAAAAGACAGCTGTTGCAGAAGCTGGAAAAAGTAGAACCTTCTGGTTCACGCCAAGATGTGGGGTCAACCCATCGTCGTGGCAGCCGAGCCCGTCGTGCGCGCAGCGCGCGGGGCGCATGTGGCGACACTGGAGGCATGCAACCCCATCCGTGGCCGAACCCGCCCCATACCCGCTGACCAACTCAGCGAAATACCTGCCGAGCGCAGCGACTGCTCCCCCTGCCCCTCTGGGGTAGGGGGCTGGGGGGTGGGGAGGCCCGCCGCCAGGCGCACCCCTTTGACCGCACAGAAACTCGCCGCACCCACGTCCATCTCAACTCAGTTCAGGCCAGCCGGTCACTTCCCCTGCTCGTGAATTCCGCCCACGCCCGCGCGAGCCGGTTGACCGCTTCGGGGATGTGGTCGGGGTGGAGGGTGAAGGGGATGCGGAGGTACTGGTCGGGGAGGGGGGTGACGCCCATGCTGGCGCCGGGGTAGAGGCGTAGGCCGTGGCGGGCGGCGTGGTGGGTGTAGGCGCTGGTGGTGGGGGTGGGGAGGGTGATCCAGAGGAATTGTCCGCCGGGTGGGGTGGTGAACGTCCAGTCGGGGAGGTGGGTGCGGATGAGGTGGGCGAGGTGGTTGCGGGCGGGGGTGATGGCGGCGCGGCGTTCGCTGATGAGGGTGGGGAGGTCGGCGAGGAGGTGGAGGGCGAGGTGCTGGGCGGGTTGGCTGCTGCCGAAGTCGGTGAGGGTCTTGGCCTGTTTGAGGGTGGGGGCGAGGGTGGGGGGGAGGCGGAGCCAGCCGATGCGCAGGCCCGCCCAGTAGAGCTTGCTGAGGGAGCCGACGTTGAGGATGGGGGCGTGGGGGGCGAGGGTGCTGAGGCGGGGGGGTGGGGGGGTGTCGGTGAAGGGGAGGTCGAGGAGGGTGTCGTCTTCGAGGGTGGGGAGCCCTGTGTCGTGGAGGTGCGCGGCGAGGTGTTGTCGGGCGGGGTGGGGGAGGGTGGTGCCGGTGGGGTTGTGGTGGGTGGGGGTGAGGAAGGCGAGGCGGGGGTGGTGGGTGCGGGTCTGGTGGGCGAAGTGGTGGGGGTCGAGGTGCTGGGCGGTGACGGGGGTGCCGGTGAGGTGGGCGCCGGCGGCGCGCATGACGTCGATGGCGCCGAAGTAGGTGGGGGTTTCGAGGAGGGCGGTGTCGCCGCGTCTGAGGAGGGTGTGGGCGGTAAGGGCGATGGCCTGCTGGGCGCCGCTGGTGATGAGGATCTGGTCGGGGGTGGTGGGGAGTCCGGCGTGGGTGTAGTGCTGGGCGAGGAGGTCGCGCAGGTCGGGGAGGCCGTGGGGGTGGTAGGGGCTGTCATAGTGGGCGTGCTGAGCGGCGTCGCGCAGGCGGGTGCGCTGCTGGTCGGTGAGGATGGGGACGGCGATGGTGAGGTCGATCTCGCTGGGGTGGGCCGCGCCGACGGGGGTGCGCAGGGTCAGGAGGGGTTGGGCGCGGGGGGCGGTGGGGGCGACGTGCGTGCCGCGTCCGACGTGCCGGGTGAGGTAGCCGCTGGCGGTGAGGTCGTCGAGGGCGGTGACGGCGGTGGCGCGGCTGACCCCGAGCAGGCCAGCGAGGGTGCGTTCGGCGGGGAGCCGCTGTCCGGGCGTGAGTTCGCCCTGGTCGATGGCGGCCTGGAGGTGGGTGTGCAGGCGGGTGTGCAGGGGGCCGGGGTGGTCGCGCCAGCCGCGCAGCAGGGCGGCCCAGTGGGGCGCATCGGTCGGGCTGTACGGCGTGGGCATGCGCTTCAGCGTACAGGCCAATCTGTCTGGATGAGCAGGCCAATGCGCGGGCCATTGCCTCTGCCGCCGGGGGGCCATTCGGGTGCACACTCTGGGGCATGACCACGCTCCCTGCCGCCAGTCCTGCGCCCTCGTTCTGGCGGGATTCGCACCCCAGCGCGGTGCTGGCCGGGCTGATCACCATGCTGATCGGCTGGGCGGGCCCGAACGTGCTGATCTACTCGGTGGCGCAGGCCGCCCACCTCAGCGACGCTCAGGCGATGTCGTGGCTGTGGGCGCACGCGCTGCTGGCGGGCCTGACCGGGATCATTCTGAGCCTGCGTACCCGCATGCCGATCCTGGTGACCTGGAGCACGCCGGGCATCGCGCTGCTCGTGACGGCCCTGCCGGGTATCCCGTTCCCGGAGGCAGTAGGGGCGTTCCTGACGTCGGGGCTGCTGGTGCTGGGCCTGGGGTTGTTCCCGCCGCTCACCAGGGCGCTCCAGAGCATCCCCGCGCCGCTGGCGGCCGCGCTGAACGCCGCGATCCTCCTGCCCTTCGGGTTCCGGGCGCTCCAGGCATTCGGCACCGCCCCCACGCTGGTGGGCGTGATGATCGCCGCGTACTTCGCGCTGCGGCTCGTCGCGCCGCGCTGGGCGGTGGCGGGCGTGCTGCTGACCGGCGTGGTCGCCAGCGGCGTCCTGAACCTGTGGCAGCCGCAGCCCGTCGCGCTGGCCCTGACCCGCCCGGAATTCGTGCTCCCGCAGTTCAGCCTGCACGCCACCCTGAACCTCGCGCTGCCGCTCACGCTCCTGGCGTTCACGGGGCAGTTCGTGCCGGGTTTCGGCGTCCTGAAGGCCAGCGGCTACGAGCCCGCGCCCGGCCCGATCCTGCGCGCCTGCGGCATCGCCAGCAGTGCCGCCGCGTTCGCCGGGTGCCACAATCTCACCCTGGGGGCGCTGCTGGCGAACATCGTCACGGGTCCCGAGGCGCACCCCGACGCGCGCAAACGCTACACCGCCGCCGTCTGGGCCGGCGTGTTCAACATGGTCGTGGCGCTGTTCGCGGGCACCGTACTGCACCTGCTGGGCCTCCTCCCCACCCAGGCCATCGCCGCACTCGCCGGACTGGCCCTGCTCGCCGCCATGGGCAGCAGCCTCCAGGCCGCCTTCCAGGGCGCCCAGACCGGAAGCCTCGCCGCGCCCGTCGTCCTGCTCGTCGCCCTCAGCAGCATCACCCCGCTCGGCATCGGCGCGCCCTTCTGGGGCATCCTGGCTGGGCTGATCGTGTACGCCATCGAGCGGCGGCCGCTCAGACCGGCGGCCCGCTGACTGCCCCGGCGCTGACCTGCGCGGCGATGAGGTGCGCGCAGGTCAGCGCGTCGCGGCCCGTGGTGTCCACCGTCAGGTCGTACTGCACGCCCCGGTGCACCAGCGCCCCCTGCGCGCGGGCCGTGCCGGTCACGAGGTCGCCCCGCGCGCAGTGGCGACCTCCGGGTCACACTGGACTCCCACCCACAGCACCGCCAGGCCGGCCAGGGCTGCCTGCCAGCGCGCCTGCGAGGCCGCGCCACCCAGGAACACCTCGTCCACGATCACGGGCACGCCTGCGCGGGCGACTTGCGCCACGCCCAGACTCCACGCGGTATCCACGCGGCGGAACACCTCCCCGGTGGCGATGGTGCCGTCCGCCGTCCCCGGATTCCCGCAGCGACGCGGGCAGCGCCGCGACCAGCGTGTCGGTGCTCAGCGTGAGCCACACGCCGGGCAGCAGCGCCTGAAGGTGGCGGGCTATGCTGGAGCTGGACCCGCCATTGAGGACGATCACCTGAACGCTCATGACCCCACCCTACCCGTCCCCTGACAGCCGGATACAGCGGCGCCGCGCCGCGTGGCAGGCCCTCTCGGCCCTGTTCCTGGACACCGAGGTCGACCCGGCGGACGTGGCGTTGCAGCTGCGCGCCACGGGCTTCAGCCTGCCGGAACTGCGGCAGATCCTGCGCGCCGAGGTGGCCCCGGTGCTGGGCGGCAACCTGCTGAGTGTGGCGGGCGTGTGGGCCGCCTTCGACCTGTCCAGCCTTGAGGACCGCTTCCGGGCAGGCCGGGCGCGGCCCACGCTGACCGGTGCGCTGGCCCTACGCTTGATCCGCGCCGACTGGCAGGCGGTGGAGGCTCGGTTCAGGGCAGAACAGGCGCCGGGCAGTTGACAGATGGCGAAACGCCTGTCATACTTGTGTTTCTGACCTGACGAGGTCGTGCCGTGCCTATCCCGCTGGTTCTCACGAGCGAACGTCCACTTCGGACTCTGCGCGAGTTTTCGCGCCCCGGCACTGGAAAGGCATCACTGCACTTGAGGGAGGCGTCCACCTCTGGGATTCACAAAAAACGGACGCGCGAGCAGGTGACACTGGTCAACCCAGTCCGTCTGCACCATCAGAGCAGCCCCTCAGCGGGCTGCTTTCTCTTTGGGCATGCAGCCATGTCAGGACGCCGGGAAGCACGTCCTCCTGGGTGGTGTCCACGGTCAGGCAGGGGGCGCCGCCCAGGTCGAGTGGCGTCCAGCAGCAGTGAGCAGGCAGGGTCGCGTACTCCATCGGGAGGTCGATCCCGGGTCGGCGCCCCGACGCCACCCGCGCGTCATGCCGCGCCTGGAGGACGTCCACGGGCGCGTGGCAGAACACCTGTACAGTCCTCGCCCCGTGTGCCTGGGCCAGCTTCAGGATGTGCGCCTCGCTGACCCCATGGTAGAAATGCGTTTCCAGCAGCGTATCCACGCCCGCCGCGAGCGTCACACCCGCCACGTGCCACAGCAGGTCAAAGCTCAGCGGGCCTGACACGGCGCCCGGAAGGTCCGGCATCCGGGCCAGCAGCAGCGCCTTGTACTCGTCTTTCGTCACGAACGGCATCCGAAGCGCCGCGGCCAGCCGCACGCCCAGCGTGGATTTCCCGGATGCTGGCATCCCCGACACGACCAGCAGCAGTGGCATGCCCGGCAGGGTAGCACCCCACCGGCCGGCTCAGCCGCGCGGCTGCCCACCTCACCGCGCGTCTCCGGGCACGCCAGCGGCCGACCGTGAGGTCCGCCTGCGGTCAGGGCGCGCAGGTGGCCGTGTCCACCGCGGGGTGGAACTGCACCGCGCAGCGGCGGGTGCCGTCCGGACCGCCCCGCAACTCGCCAGTCCGGACGGTGGTGCCCCGCTCGACCAGGCCGTAGCCCTCGTCATCCAGGGGGATCAGTTCGCCGTTCAGGAGCAGGTCGGCATTCACGGCGGGCTGCCCGGGCGCCCAGAAGAAACGCACGAAGGAGGACACCGTGAAGTTCGCGCGCCAGTCCACGGTGGTCAGGCCCAGGGGTGCCGGGCGGACCTCCAGGGTGCTGCTGCCCACCGCGATGCCCAGCGGCAGCTCGCGGGTGTTCACGCGCAGCGTGAGGGTCTGCGCGGGCGTGGGCTGCGGAATCAGGACGTCCCCGCGCGGGTCGGTGAGGATGACCGCGCCGCCATCCACGATCAGGGGCAGGCCCGGCACGCCCGTGCGGACCAGGACGCCCCGCTGCACCAGGGCCGGACTGAGCCGCCACTGCCCGTTCACCCTGCTGAGAGCGCCGGTCACCTGACCTTCCGCGCCCGTCAGACTGGCGCTCAGATTCAGCGCGACGTCCCGCGTGTACCCGTACGCGGCGTTCACGTTCTCCGGACTGACCCGGACGGCCACCACCTGATTCGCGGTGGGCGTGTACGTCAGCGTGGCGGCGGGCGTCACCGCGCCGGGCGCGCCCGCTGCCGTGACCTCCCCCCGGAGGTCCGGGGTGAATACGTACGAGCCGCGCACCTGCACGCTGTACCCGCTGGGCGCGACGGTGCCGCTCAGGCTGATCGCGCTGCGGTCATTGAGTTTGCGGGACGTGCCCAGCGCCGCCTCCCAGGAGCGGGGCGTGAACGCCGTGGCGACCGAGCCGCTCAGGAACCACGGATCGCTGTCGTACGAGGCGCGCAGGCTCACGGTGCTGCGC
This sequence comes from Deinococcus radiotolerans, assembly GCF_014647435.1. Lineage (NCBI taxonomy): Bacteria > Thermotogati > Deinococcota > Deinococci > Deinococcales > Deinococcaceae > Deinococcus > Deinococcus radiotolerans. The sequence continues at coordinate 58,648 of NZ_BMPE01000005.1, forward strand.
GGCAGGTCCCCGATGGGCACGCTGGCGCGGGCCTGCGTGTTCAGCGGCCCCCGCGCGTACGACACGCCGCCATTCAGTGTGGTGGTCACGCGCGCGGGGGCCGCGTCTGGAGCCGGTGTGCGTTTCACCTGCAGGCCCACCACGCCGGACAGGCTCTCCCCGTCGGGCAGGTGATCCGCGTTCAGCGCGACCTGCGCGCCAGCGGCCAGCGTGCCGTCCGCGCCGAGCTGCACGCTGCCCTGCGCGGCCAGCGTGCGCGTCAGGGTGGACTGCGCACTCAGCTGCCCCACCCAGCGGCCCGCGCTCAGGCCCAGCGTGGCGCGCGCCGTGAGGTCCTGGCCGGGCGTGACCGCGTCATCGTCCGGCACGGCGATCGTCTGCTCGGTCACGCCCGCCTCGCTGTCCAGCTGCAACTGAATGACGTTCCGGCTGGCGTCCAGGGGAATGTTCGTCAGGTGCACTTCGCCCGCACCGACGCTCACGACGCCCAGCGTCCGCGCGTTCACCCGCACCGTGATGTCCGCCGGGGCTTCCAGGAACAGGGTCACGTCCGGGTACAGGCGCGGCGTGATCCGCTCGTACGTGGCGGTCAGGCCGGTGAAGGCCCCCGCAGTGAAGCCCGGCTGCGTGCTGCCCGGCTCCGCGTTCACCGCGCCGTACAGCGTGACTTCCGGCGTGACCGCGTACTGCGCGGTGGCGCGGGCTGTGACCGTCCGCGCCGCCTGCGGGTCGGGGCTACGCGGGTCAATGGTGCCCAGGACGCCCACGTAGCCCGTGGCGCGCGCCGTGGCCCCACCGACCCCCACGTACGCCTGCGTGACGCCCAGCCCGGCGGGCTGACCGTCCGGCTGGCGGTACGTGGCGCTGGACCACACGCCGAAATCCACGCCCGTGGCCGGTTGCCCGGCAGGCGTGACGGACTTCAGGGCGCGGCTTACGTCAACGTGGCGCTGACCCAGGAAGGTGGGCTGCGGCCGGATCAGCAGGTCCTGACGCTCCTCGCGGTACGTGACGGTCAGGTCCGGTTTCAGGCGCACGAAGGCCACACCGTCACAGTCGACGCGCTCGGCCACATACCCCTGCTCATCGGGGCGCAGCAGGTCAGGGGGCAGCAGCGCGTCCAGGAGCTGCCCATCCTGCACGTCCAGCCGCACGACCTGACTACCCCGCTCGCTCTGCCCCAGGCGCACGTTCAGCAGCAGTTCCGGCGCGTCGCAGCTGGCCGCAGCGTGCCCGGTCAGGAGCGCGCTCAGGATCAGCCCGGCGCGCAGCTCAGGGGACAGGGATGGTCTGCGTGCGCGTCTGCCCGTTCTCATCGACGTACCTCAGGGTGAGAGGGCCGCTGGCGTCGGCCAGGCCGCTCAACGTGAACACCTGCGTGGTGCCGGCCAGCGCGGCGATCACCTGGATGGACTGCGCGCCGCTGCCCCGGGTGACGGTCACATTCCGGTACACGCTGCGGCGCGCGCCGCTGTTCCTCACGGTCAGGGTCACGTCGGCGCCACTGCGGGCCGCGGTCAGACTGACGTTCGCTTTCGCGTCCGGCTGCGTCACGTAGACCGGCAGCGAGAAACTCAGGGCGACATTCAGGGCCGCCCTGCTGTCCTTCCCGAGGGCCGTATTGATGGTGGGCAGGGCCACACCCTCCACCGCCTCCTGCTGCACGTACACGCGGTACGTGAGCTCCGTCTCGCCCGGCTTCTTCCGCACGCCGATGCGGATCACCTGCGACGCGCCGGGCTTGATCGTGAAACTGGACGGATTCACGATCAGGTCGCGCGTGTCGTCCAGTTGCAGGGTGCCGTTCACCACCCGCCACAGTTTCGGCGTGACGACGAAGCGTGCGGGCGTGGCCGTGCCATTGGTGATCACGGTCTCCGTCACGAGGTTCTTCGTGGCGTCAATGTTCAGGATGGTGGGATTGAACCCGAACGTCTGGGCGGAACCGCTGACGCCGCAGGCGCACAGGAGAGCGCAGGGCAGCAGGGCGCGGCGCAGGTTCGGGGTGGCAGGTGAAAACACACGGACTCCTTTGGGGGCGGATCAGGGCTGAGTGGAATGGACGGTCAGGGTCATGGCCGCGCTGTACGGCCCGACCGGCACCCACTGCCCAGCCGGGAACTTCAGGGTGAACCGCAGCGTCTGCGTGCCCTCAAAGCGCAGGCCCGAGAGCAGCGCCGCGCCATTCAGGGCCTGCAGGCTCAGCGTGCGGGTGCCCTGGCGCAGCTGCAGGTTCAGGTGCGGTCCACTGGCCTGCACACCGGGTCCACTGAGCAGCAGCAGGGCACTGTCCCGGGGCCCCTTGCACGTGACCAGAACGCTCAGCGTGCCGGTGGCCGCCGCGTTCAGCGCGGAGTACTCGGGCAGGCTCAGCTGGGTCTGCTGCACGGCGCAGGTGGCGCGGGCGCCGCCGCAGCTGAGAAGCATCAGGATCAACAGTCGTCGCATGGGACCTCTGTTACGCCATTCGTATCCGGCGCGAACGGTGTGGGCTGGCACGTCGGGCGTCGTCGCGGCCGACTCCTGACCCCTGCTGGGGCGGCCCTTGGCCTGCGCGTCCCCTGGAGTCCGCGTGACCTGTTCAGTAGGGGGCTGAACAGCCAGGGGTGGACGCGGGGGCCAGCTGGCCGGATGCGCCCACCCCAGTTCACGTGAGTTAGTAGTCGACGTTCAGGGTGAGGGTGCCGGTGTAGTCGCCCACCATGGCTTCAAACCAGCCCGCGTCGGGCGTGAAGCTGGCGTCCATGCCGTACGTGTCGCCGTTGCCGCTGGCCATGTTGTACTTGGTGATGTTCACGGTGTAGTTGCCGCGCAGGTTCTTGTTGTCATCGCCCGCGTTCCAGGTGCCCTGCCAGCCGTTCAGGACCAGGGTCAGGCGGCCGCTGAAGGACACGTTCGAGGTCTGAGGCGAGTTCATTTCACCGGCCTGGAAGCTCTGGGTGGCGCCGTTCACGGCGAAGTTCACGCCGGTGCCGGTCTGGCAGCGCAGCATGGGGGTGGAGCTGCCCTCGCCGAAGCCCGTGCCGGGAGCGCCCAGGTTCAGGGCTTCAGGGTTGACGTCGGTGCCGTTGTACGTGCCGGTCTGGCTGGTGTAGCTGCTGGCCAGGGCCACGGCGCAGCCGGGCACCACGGTGGTCTTGAAGATCAGGTCCGTGCTGGCACGGCCTTCGGAACGGCCAGCGTTGGCGACGGAGAGGGTAAGGGCAGCGAACAGCATCATTGCTTTTTTCATGACAGCCTCCCTCCGCATGGAGTGACGTCAGCACGCCAGCACGGCGACGCCGTGCCAGTCGGGCGCTGAAGCACCACGAGCGGAATGACCGGAATGTAAAAAACTTCTCATATGAAGTCAAGTTGAAAATTCTGTGATGAATTCCGCAAAAAAAATGATCAGTATTCCCCTGAATGGGGGTAAAGCCACGCTAGACGTGATTTTTCCCACAAAAAGACCACTTTGAATAGAGGCTCAGTGCCCCCTCTGGGGGTGTCCCCGTGACTGCTCTCGCGGGGGCGCCAGCTGGACCAAGCGCCACGCCCAGACAGCCCACGTGAAAGAGCAGGGTGGCCCAGCAGGTGCTGACCCGACGCGCCTGATGCTGAACGCCCCAAATCGATAGTTCCCGCGCTCCTCGCCCATCACTGCGCTCACCGGCGGGAAGAGCCGTGAGGTTCCGTTGACTCTGGCCGGTTGACGCAACCCAGTGATAGGCAGCTCTTCAGCGCCAGCCCAGGCCTGGCGCAACGTGCGTCAGGATGCTCTCGATCAGATGCGCGTTGTAATCCACCCCCAGCTGGTTCGGGACGGTCAGCAGGAGGGTGTCGGCTTCGGCGATCGCCTCATCCTGCCGCAACTGTTCGATCAGGCGGTCCGGCTCGTCGGCGTAACTGCGGCCGAACACCGCGCGGTACTGGTCGATCACGCCAAACTGATCCTGCCCTCCCTGCCGCCCGAAGTACATGCGGTCCTGGTCGTTCACGAGCGCGAAGATGCTGCGGCTGACCGACACGCGCCCCTCGCGGGCGTGCCCGGCTTCCTTCCACGCCTTGCGGTACGCGCGGATCTGCTCGGCCTGCTGCACGTGGAAGGGTTTGCCGTTCTCGTCCACCTTTAGGGTGGAACTCTGAAGGTTCATGCCCATCTTCGCGGCCCACTCAGCGGTGGCGTTCGACGCGGCGCCCCACCAGATCCGGTCGCGCAGACCTGCCGAGTACGGCTCCAGCCGCAGCAGGCCGGGCGGGTTCGGGAACATCGGGCGGGGGTTTGGCTGCGCGAAACCTTTGCCCTCGATCACGTCGAGGAACACCTCGGCGTGCCGCCGCGCCATGTCCGCTTCCGTCTCGCCGGGGGCTGGCGCGTACCCGAAGTGCCGCCACCCGTCGATCACCTGTTCCGGCGAGCCCCGGCTGATGCCCAGCTGCAGCCTCCCGCCTGAGATCAGGTCGGCGGAACCGGCGTCCTCGGCCATGTACAGCGGGTTCTCGTACCGCATGTCAATCACACCCGTGCCCAGCTCGATGGTCTTCGTCTTCGCGCCCATCGCGGCCAGCAGCGGGAACGGCGACCCCAGCTGCTGCGCGAAGTGATGCACCCGCACGTACGCGCCGTCCGCCCCCAGCTCCTCGGCGGCGACCGCCAGCTCGATGGTCTGGTGCAGCACGTCCGCCGCCGAACGCGTGCCGGACTGCGGGGACGGATTCCAGTGCCCGAACGAGAGAAACCCGATCTTCTTCATACCCACAGACTAGCGCGAATAGTTGAAAAAGTAAATCAGTTTGATAGATAAATCTAGGGAGAGTGTGTTCACCAACTGGCTTCCTTCTTCACGCGCGCATTCGGTAATCGCCGCCCCCACACCCACAACCAGATCAGGCACCCCAGGTTGACCAGCGGTCCAGCGAGCAACAGCAGCGCATTGCGCACCTGATCAACCGCAGACGCCCTCACATCCGCGCACGATGTGGCTCTGAAGTCGGCCTTGTGCAGCCAGAAGTCCTGCCCCTCCGCCGCGACGGGCAGACCCGCTGCCGTCAGCACGTTCAGCCGACGTCCCGGCACATCAATACGCCCGAACCTCTCCCCGTCCTTGAACCGCAGGAACGTCAGACCCTCAACGCAAGCCAGCCCCGTCACGGTCAGGCTCACGTTCCGAGGCAACCTCTCGTCCCCATCCCGGTGCCCCAACCCCAGTGGCAACTCCCGATCAGAATCGACGCTCGCCAGATAGAAACCTCCGCCCAGGGGCGTCTTGTAGAAATCCAGTGCCCCCCCGTCAGCATCGCTGCCTGCCCCACCGAAGAAGAACATGACCAGTGAAAACGCCAGCGCCAGAGAGGACACCACCCCCGCCCCCACCCACGCGACCGTACACACCGGATTTCGTTTCCGGATATGCGCCGCTGTCGCCAGGGCCATTAGCAGCCCAGCACCGATGACCAGCAGGAAAAGTACCGGGAGCAGCACGATGAATCCCATGGCCCTACCGTAGATAGTGTTCCGCAGGCTTTCGTCCCCACGCACGATAAGAGCTCTTTGGCCGCATCCCATAGAAGAAAGCCGGAGCATCACGCCCCGGCTTCCCTGATTGACCATCAACTATCGACGGTCAACTGTGACCTTCTTTAGAAGTCCATGCCGCCCATGTCAGGGCCGCCGGCGGGCGCGGCGGGCGCGGCCTTTTCGGGTTTGTCGCTGACGATGGCTTCGGTGGTGAGGATCAGCGCGCCGATGCTGGCGGCGTTCTGCAGCGCGGTGCGGGTGACCTTGGCGGGGTCGACGATACCGGCGGCGACCATGTCTTCGACGTACTCGCCGGTGGCGGCGTTGAAGCCGAAGCGGGGCTTGTCGCTGTTGATGACGGCGTTCACGATGACGCTGCCTTCTTCACCGGCGTTCGCGGCGATCTGACGGGCGGGCTCTTCGAGCGCGCGGATCAGGATGCGGGCGCCGGTGGCTTCGTCGCCGGTCAGGCTCTCGGCAGCCTTGCGCACGGCGGGGATGACGCGCAGCAGGGTGGTGCCGCCGCCCGCGACGATGCCTTCTTCCACGGCGCTGCGCGCGGTGCTCAGGGCGTCCTCGTAGCGGTGCTTCTTCTCTTTCAGTTCGGTTTCGGTGGCGGCGCCGACGCGGATGACGGCCACGCCGCCGGCGAGCTTGGCGAGGCGCTCCTGGAGTTTCTCGCGGGCGTAGTCGCTGTCGGTGGTGTCGAGTTCGCCCTTGATGGCGTTGACGCGGGCGTCGATGGCGCTCTGCTCACCGCGGCCGTCCACGATGGTGGTTTCGTCCTTGGTGATGCGGATGCGCGCGGCGCGGCCGAGCATGTCCATGGTGACGTTCTCGAGCTTGTGGCCGAGGTCTTCGCTGACGACTTCCCCGCCGGTGACGGCGGCGATGTCGCGCAGCATTTCCTTGCGGCGGTCACCGAAGCCGGGGGCCTTGACGGCGGCGATGTTCAGGGTGCCGCGCAGCTTGTTGACGACCAGGGTGGCCAGCGCTTCGCCTTCGACGTCCTCGGCGATGATCAGCAGGGGACGGCCGGTCTGGGCGACTTTTTCGAGGATGGGCAGCATGTCCTTGAGGTTGCTGACCTTCTTCTCGTTGATGAGGATGTAGGCGTCTTCGAGGACGGCTTCCATCTTCTCGGGGTTGGTGATGAAGTAGGGGTTGATGAAGCCCTTGTCGAACTGCATGCCTTCGACGACGTCCACTTCGGTGTCGAAGCCCTTGCTCTCTTCGATGGTGATGACGCCTTCCTTGCCGACCTTGTCCATCGCGCTGGCGATTTCCTGACCGACCTGCTCGTCGTTGGCGCTGATGCCGGCGACTTTCTTGATGGCTTCGCTGTCCTCGACGGGCACGGCGAGCTTCTTGATTTCCTCGATGGCGACCAGGACGGCCTTGTCGATGCCGCGCTTCAGGGCGAGGGGGTTGGCGCCGGCGGCGACGTTACGCAGACCTTCTTTCACGACGGCCTGGCCGAGGACGGTGGCGGTGGTGGTGCCGTCACCGGTGATGTCGTTGGTCTTGCTGGCGACCTCTTTGAGCAGCTGGGCGCCGATGTTCTCGAGCTTGTCCTCGAGTTCCACTTCCTTGGCGACGGTGACGCCGTCCTTGGTGATGGTGGGGCTGCCGAACTTCTTCTCGATGACGACGTTGCGGCCGCGGGGCCCGAGGGTGACTTTGACGGCGTTGGCGACGGCGTTGACGCCACGCTCGAGGGCGCGGCGGGCCTGTTCATCGAACACGAGCTGTTTAGCCATGGTGGTGCTCCTTTGGGGGCGGTGATCGCTGGGCGGTCACGCCTGTTGAGTTGGGGGTGGCTCTCCTGTACGGGGAGCGGTCAGCGCAGCGGACTGAGGGGGTGTCCCTCAGTCGGCGTGCGGTTTACTCGACGATCGCGAGGATGTCGCGTTCGCTGAGGAGGCTGTAGTTCTTGCCTTCAAGGCTGACTTCGGTGCCGCCGTACTTGGCGAAGTACACGGTGTCGCCTTCCTTGACGTCAAGGGCGACGCGGGTACCGTTGTCGAGCATCTTGCCGTTGCCGACGGCGATGACCTTGCCGCGCTGGCTCTTCTCTTTGGCGCTGTCGGGGACGTACAGGCCGCCGGCGGTTTTCTGCTCGGCTTCCTCGATGATTTCAACCAGAACGCGGTCACCTAGGGGTTTCAGCATGTTGTGTCCTCCTTGAATGGGTTGGGCCTCGGCTGTACCGGGGGTTCCCGGCTTTTTGCCGTTCCGCACGCAAGAATAGGCCTGCACTGGAAGAAATGTCAAACTTCAGAATCTGACAATCTGAGCGTGGTTCGCTCAAGGTGCGCCAGCACGCGCATTCCGCATATCCGTTTGCGAGGTGTGACCTTGAACATATATATGTAAGAGGAACATACATGCTGATGACCAGCTGACTACCTCAGAGGAGGAACCTGACCCATGCCGCGCCCCACCATCCTGACCCGCGCCGACTTCGAGACCGCCTTCGCCCGCCTCCAGGGCGCCCCCCTGACTCTGGCCGTCCTTGACCTCGACCACTTCAAGAGCCTCAACGACACCCTCGGACACGCCGAAGGCGACCGCGTGCTGCGCGGCGTTGAACGCCTCCTGGCCGGCAGCCTCCCCACCGGCAGCGTCATCGGACGCATTGGCGGGGACGAGTACGCCAGCATCCTTCCCGAAACCGCCGCCGAGACCGCCCTGATCCTCTTCGATGAGGTCATCAAGCACTTCCACATTCACCGCGACCCGCAGTGGCCGCGCGGCCTGGGCCTCAGCGTCGGCCTGGCCGCCCGGCCCGCGCACGCCAGCACGTACGACGACCTCAAACGCGCCGCCGACGAGGCCATGATTCGCGCCAAACGCGAGGGACGGGGCCGCGCGTGCATCTACGTGGAAAGCAAGATGGTCCTGAAAAGCAACTACTACCCCAAAAGTCAGCTTGAACGCCTCGCCAAACTGAGCGGCGCGCTGGGCCGCACCGAGGCCAGCCTGCTGCGCGAGGCGCTGGACGACCTGATCGAGCGGAACCGGGAGGCGCTGTGAGCGACCACTGGGCGCACCTCTTCCACGGAGAGTTCGCCAACCGGCGGGCCCTCCTGTCCGGCCTGACGCTGGAACAGGTGACAGCGCGGCCCTCCGCGCAGAGCCACTCCATCTACGACGAGCTGTGGCACGCGGCACTGTGGCAGACCATCATGGTGGACCGCGACGAGGCCCTGTACGACCGCCTGTGGCACGGTGGCCCACGCTACCCGCAGCAGCCCCCCAGCGACCTCACCGAGTGGACGGCGCTGGTCGAGGATTTCCTGAGCGGCCTGGAACGGGCTCTGGCCTGCACCCGCTCGCCGGAAGCCCTGAACCGGGAAGTCAACCCGGGCGAGACCATGGCCGACATCCTGAGCGGACTGGCCGTCCACAACGCCTACCACCTGGGCAAGATCGTGGCCCTGCGGCAGGTGCTCGGCGCGTGGCCCCCGTGAACACGGTCGCCTTGACCGGGGCGGGCTGGCACTCGCCAGGCTGGCTGGCAGCCCTCTCGGAAGCGTGGGCCGCGTACTGCGCGGGGTCACTGCCCATCGGGGCGTGCGTGCTGGATGAACAGGGGCAGGTCATCGCGCGGGGCCGCAACCGCCTGGGCGAGCCGCGCGGCGTGGCGGGCGTCATCAGCGGTCACGACCTCGCGCACGCGGAGATCAACGCGCTGCTGGCCCTGAAGGACACGCCCCGCCCAGACTGCTACGGGTGGACGGTCCTGACGACCGTGCAGCCCTGCCCGCAGTGCGCCGGGGCGATCGCCATGAGCGGCCTGCGCGGCGTGGCGTACGCGGCGGCGGACCCGTGGGCGGGCTGCACGCACCTGCTGACCCATGACCCCTACGTGTCCCGCAAGCGTATCCGCGTGGAGCGCGCCCCGGCGGACGTGCAGCTCGTGGCGCTGCGCCTGATGCTGCACGCCCTGCTGGACGAGGGGCGAGTGCCGGGCGAACGGGACGTGCTGGACAGCTTCGAAGCGGCTCACCCGCAGGACCTGCTGTTCACAGCGGCGCTTCACGAATCCGGCACCCTGACTGACCTCCGGGAACGCAGCGCGCCACTCCCGGAGGCGCTGGCGGTGCTGGCGTGACCCGGCCATGCGGGGTGAAGCGCAGCGTACCCCTTCGCCCCTCACCTCTAAAGCCTTCCGCAGGGTGGGCGCCGGGACGCGCGCGTACACTCCAGATTGTGACCCGACCCCCGAATCAATCGCCCTTCATGCGCTGGTTCCTCGAGACCGGCCAGCCTGAACCGGAAGGCTTCTACGAACAGGAGCGCCCCGAGACGCAGCAGCACACGCAGCCCTGGTGGAAGGTGATGTGCCTGACCGGGGTGGATTACTTCAGCACGCTGGGGTATCAGCCGGGTATTGCGGCGCTGGCGGCCGGGGCGCTCGCGCCGGTGGCGACGCTGGTGCTCGTGCTGGTCACGCTGCTGGGCGCGCTGCCCATGTACCGCCGCGTGGCGCAGGAGAGCCCACACGGGGACGGCAGCCTGAGCATGCTTGAACGCTTGCTGAACTACTGGCCGAGCAAGCTGCTGGTACTGGCCCTGATCGGGTTTGTCGCCACAGGTTTCGTGATCACGATCACGCTGTCCGCTGCGGACGCCAGCGCGCACCTGATCGAGAATCCCTTCCTGAAAGCGGCGCTGGATGGGCGGGAAGTGCCGATCACGCTGGGCCTGATCGCGCTGCTGGCCGCGGTGTTCCTCAAGGGCTTCAAGGAGGCCATCGGGATCGCGGTGGGCATCGTGGCGGTGTACCTGACCCTCAGCCTGATCGTGGTGGGGCACGGCGCGGCCGAGGTGATCACGCACCCCAGCCTGCTGAGCGGCTGGTGGGACGCCCTGGTACGCGCCTACACCAGTCCGCTGGCGCTGATCGGCGCGGCGCTGCTGGTGTTCCCGGCGCTGGCGCTGGGCCTGTCGGGCTTCGAGACGGGCGTGGTCGTCATGCCGCTCGTGAAGGGCGACCCGGCCGACACCCCGCAGAAGCCCGCCGGGCGGATCCGCAACGCGAAGAAACTGCTCACCACGGCCGCGCTGATCATGAGCGTCCTGCTGATCGGGTCGTCTCTGATCACCACCCTCCTGATTCCCCGGCATGAGTTCTGGGCGGCGACCAGCGTCACCCGCGAGGTCAGCAGCGCCGACCTGACGGCCGGGCGCGCGGTCGTGAACGTCCCGCTGGACAGTCAGACCCGCCCGCGCGAGGTGTACGCCCTGACCCTGCCCGCCGGGCGCAGCGGCACGTACGTCGTGCAGGCCGACACGGTGGGCGGGCGCGTGCCGATCACCGTGACCGTCCGGCCCGGCGGGAGCGCCGCGACCGTCACGGCCGTCACTCCGCCCGGCCAGGCGAACGGGCGCGCCCTGGCGTACCTGGCGCACCAGCGGCTCGGTGAGGGCTTCGGCACGGCGTACGACGTAAGTACCATCCTGATCCTGTGGTTCGCGGGCGCCAGCGCCATGGCGGGCCTGCTGAACATCGTGCCGCGCTACCTGCCCCGCTACGGCATGGCCCCCGACTGGGCGCGCGCCACGCGGCCCCTCGTGTTGATCTTCACGCTGATCGCGGCGGGCGTCACCGTGGCCTTCCAGGCGAACGTGGACGCCCAGGCCGGCGCGTACGCGACCGGCGTGCTGGCCCTGATGACCTCCGCGGCCGTCGCGGTGTTCCTGACCGAACTGCGCCGCGGCCACCGGGGGACGGCCGCGCTGTTCGCGCTGGTCAGCATGATCTTCGTGTACACCAGCGCCGTCACCATCCGCGAGCGGCCCGAGGGCCTGTGGATCGCGCTGGCGTTCATTGCGGGCATCCTGACGGTCAGCATCTGGTCCCGGATCGGGCGCAGCACCGAACTGCGCGTCTCGCGCGTCGTGCTCGACGAGCGTGCCGGGCAGCTCATCCGCGACACCGCCGCGCGGGGCCTGCCGGTGCGGTTCATCGCCAACCGCCTGAACGCCGGGGATACCGCCGAGTACCAGGAGAAGGCGCTGGAGGTGCGCCTGGACAACCACCTGCGCCCCAACGAGGCCGCGCTGTTCCTGGAAGTCGAGATCACCGACGCCAGCGAGTTCCGCCCCGAGGTGGACGTGACCGGCGTGCAGGTCGGCGCGCACGGCATCCTGCGCGCGCGGGGCAGCTCGGTTCCCAACGCGCTGGCCGCCGTGCTGCTGCACGTCCGTGACCTGACCGGCGTGCCGCCCCACGTGTACTTCGAGTGGAGCGAGAAGGGCCCCGCGCAGAACGCCCTGCGCTTCGTCCTGGCGGGCGAGGGCGACATTCCACCCCTGACACGTGAGGTGCTGCGCGTCGCCGAGCGGGACGCCGCGCGCCGCCCGCAGGTACACGTGGGCGGGTAACGGAAGTCCGGGCGGGGGCCACCGGGGCAGTCGGGTCCGGTGGCCCCCGCGGCTGGAGGTGCCGGGGCAACTTCGCCTGCCGGTTGCCGGACGGCTGGGTACACTGACCGCATGACCATCGGAGCGCACCTCACGCAGTTCGGCGGGTTTCAGGTTCAGCAGTGGAATCCCGGTGATCCGCTGGGGGACCCGGCCACCACCATTCACCGCGTCAGCGTGGAATGGGATGATCAGGAGTCCTGGGTGGAGCGGTTCCGGGCGTTCCTGAACGTGCCGGGCGTGGCCGCCACACCGGGGTTCGTGGTGGGCTGGTGGAGCACGGACGACAGCATGGAGAGCAACGCCGCGGTGGTCGAGGCGCTCGCGGCGGCGCACGCGCAGCTGCCGAACCTGCGGGTCCTGTTCATCGGGGACGTGACGTACGAGGAATCCGAGATCTCGTGGATCACGCAGTCCGACCTGTCCCCGCTGCTGGGCGCGTACCCGCACCTGACGCACCTGGGCGTGCGCGGCGGGAATGAACTGAGCCTGGGCCGGCTGCACCTGCCGCAGCTGCGCGAACTGGTGATCCAGGCCGGCGGGCTGAGCGCCGAGGTGGTCCGGCAGGTCATGACGGCCCACCTGCCCGCGCTGGAGCACCTGGAACTGTACCTGGGCACCGACGAGTACGGCGCGACGAGCAGCGTGGACGACCTGACGCCCCTGCTGGACGGCACGCTGTTCCCGCGGCTGCGGTACCTGGGCCTGAAGAACAGTGACGACCAGGATCAGATCGCGCAGGTACTGGCGGGCGCGCCGGTCACGGGCCTCATCGAGGAACTGGACGTGTCGCTGGGCGTCCTGACCGACGAGGGCGGGCAGGCGCTGCTGAGCAGCCCGCACGTGCCGCACCTGAAGAAACTGCACGCCGCACATCACTTTATGAGTGAAGCCATGGTCGCGCGTCTGGAAGCCCTGCCCACCCAGGTGGACGTCAGTGAGCGCCAGGATGACGAGGACGACTGGCGCTTCGTGGCCCTGGGTGAGTGAGGCCCGCGCCCGCCCCGCTGGCGCGCCGGACGTCCTGCTGATCGCCCCGCCGGACGGACGGCGCGCGCGGGCGTTCCAGGCGACCCTGGCGGGCCTGGGCTGGCCGCCGGCGCGGACCGTGCCCTACCTGGACCTGCTCACCGGGCGCGCGCACCTGGCCGATCTGGTGCGGCCCGGCACGGTCGTGCGCCTGGACTCGCCCGGCGAGGACCTGCCCACCGAGCGGGCCCTGATCGAGCGGGGCGGCGGGGTGCCGGGCGACCTGGCGGCCGGGGAGGTCGCCCCGATGCGCGCGTGGTACGCGGGCTTCAGCGCCCTGCTGGCGGACATTGACGCGGGGCTGGCGCAGGCCCCTCCGCACCGGCGCCTGCAGCGTAGCGACCACGTCCTGACCATGTTCGACAAGGCCGCCACGCACGCCCGCCTGCACGCGGCGGGGGTACCCGTCCCCGACGCCCTGCCGCCTGTGCAGGGCCTGGACGACCTGCTGGCCGGGGCGCGGGCGCGCGGCTGGTCGCAGGTGTTCGTGAAACTGCGCTACGGCTCCAGTGCGTCGGGCGCGCTGGCGCTGCGCTGGGCCGGGGACCGGGTCGCGGCGGTCAGCACCGTGCGCCTGGAGGGGGCGCGGCTGTTCAATTCCCGCCGCCTGATCGGGTACCGGACGTGGCCGGAGGTGCGCGCGGTCGTAGACGGCCTGGCCCCGCAGGGCCTGCACGTGGAACGCTGGCTGCCGAAAGCGGCGTGGCAGGGGTGCCCGATGGACCTGCGGGTGGTGGTGATCGGGGGGCGGGCGGAGCACGCGCTGGTGCGCCTGGGGCGCGGCCCGATCACGAACCTGCACCTGGGCAACGAGCGCGGCGACCTGGACGCCCTGAAAGCCGAGCTAGGCGCGGACCGCTGGGCCGCCGTGACCCGCGCGGCGCAGGGGGCGTTAGCGGCCTTTCCGGGCGCGCTATACGGCGGGGTGGACGTGCTGCTCACGCCCGGCTGGCGGCATGCGGCGGTGCTGGAGGTGAACGCCTTCGGGGATTACCACCGGGACGTGCTCAGCGGCGGGCTGGACACGTACGCGGCCGAGCTGCGCGCCCTGCTGGGGCACCTGCCGGGCGGGCTGGAGGCGGGGCATGCTGCGTCCGCGTGACCTGATCCCGCACGTGGACGTGGCGCTGATCACGCTGGACAGCCTGCGCTTCGACGTGGCCGCCCGCGCGCACGAGCTGGGCGAGACGCCGAACCTCTCGGCGCTGCTGCCGCCCGGTGGGTGGGAGGCGCGGCACACGCCGGGCAGCTTCACGTACGCCGCGCACCAGGCGTTCCTGGCGGGATTCCTGCCCACGCCCGCACGGCCTGGGCGGCACCCGCGGCTGTTCGCGGCGGCTTTCGAGGGCAGCCGCAGCATCGGGGAGGGCACCTTCGTCTTCCCGCAGGCCACGCTGCCCGCCGCTCTGGCCGCGCAGGGGTACCACACGGTGTGCGTGGGTGGCGTGGGCTTCTTCAACGGCCGCACCGCGCTGGGCTCGGCATTGCCGGACCTGTTCGCCGAGGCGCACTGGTCGCCCGCGCTGGGCGTGAAGCACCCGGACTCGGCGCGGGCGCAGGTGCAGGTCGCCGCGGGGGCCGTGACCCGCGCGCCGGGGCGGGTGTTCCTGCTGCTGAACGTGGCGGCCACGCACACGCCCACGCACCTCTACCTGCCGGACGCGCGGCGCGACTCGCCGGACTCGCAGCGGGCCGCGCTGCGCAGCGTGGACGCCGCCCTGCCGCCGCTGCTGGACGCCCTGCGCGCCCGGGGCCGCACGCTGCTGATCGTGTGCGCCGATCACGGCACCTGCTTCGGGGACGACGGGTACTGGGGGCACCGCCTGGCGCACCCGGCGGTGTGGACGGTGCCGTACGCGGACGGCATGCTGGAGGGGTCATGACGCCGCTGCCCCCCACCCTCCCGACGGACCTGCCGGACGCGCTGGCCCGCGGGCCGTACCAGGCCTACACGTACGCGTACCCGCACAAGACCGCGTACCGGCCCCTCGACCCGCCGGTGGCGCTGCGGGACGCCTGGGCGCACGAACGGCAGGACCACCTGTTTCTGTACCTGCACGTGCCGTTCTGCGAGATGCGCTGCGGCTTCTGCAACCTGTTCACGACCGTGAACGCCCCCCGCCCGCTGGAGGAAGCGTACCTGGACGCCGTCGAGCGGCAGGCGCGCGTGATCCGGGCCGCCCTGGGTGAAGGCGCCCACTTCGCCCGCGCGGCGCTGGGCGGCGGCACGCCCACGTTCCTGCGCGCGGGCGACCTGGAACGCGTGTTCGACCTGTTCCAGGGGACGTTCGGCGTGGACCCGCACGCGGTGCCCACCTCGGTGGAGACCTCCCCGGCGACCGCCACGCCCGAACGGCTGGCGGTGCTCGCGGCGCGCGGCGTGGACCGCGTGAGCATCGGCGTGCAGAGCTTCCTGGACAGCGAGGTGCGCAGCGTGGGCCGCGCGCAGGACGGCGCGCAGGTGCGCCGGGCGCTGGACAGCATCCGCGCCTCGGGCGTGCGGGCGCTGAACATCGACCTGATCTACGGCCTGGCGCATCAGACGCCCGACACCTGGGTGCAGTCCCTGGAGACCGCGCTGACCTGGGCGCCGGAGGAACTGTTCCTGTACCCGCTGTACGTGCGGCCCCTGACCGGCATCGGGCGGCTGGGCCGCTCCTGGGATGACGAGCGGCTGGACCTGTACCGCCTGGGCCGCGACCTTTTGAAGGGGCGCGGGTACGTGCAGACCTCCATGCGCCGCTTCCAGCGCGCGGACGCCCCGCCCGGCGACGAACCCGAGTACACCTGCCAGCTGGACGGCATGGTGGGCCTGGGCGTCGGCGCGCGCTCGTACGCGGGCGCGCTGCACTACAGCAGCGAGTACGCCGTGGGGGCGGCGGGCGTGCGGGACATCATCACGGACTTCGTGGGCCGCCCGGACGAGACCTTCGCGCTCGCCACGCACGGCTTCCACCTGAACGCCGACGAGCGGCGGCGGCGCTACCTGCTGCAGTCCCTGCTGCACGCCGCCGGGCTGGACCTCGCAGCGTACCGGGCGGCATTCGGGTCCGGCGCCCTGGCGGACTGGCCGCAACTGCACGCGCTGCTGGCTCACGGCCTGGCGGCCCGGGTGGGCGACATCCTGACCCTCACGCCCGCGGGCCTGGAGCAGTCCGACGCACTGGGGCCGTGGCTGTACTCGGCGGCCGTGAACGACCTGAGCGGAGCGTTCGAGTGGCGGTAGAGGCTGCCCGGCCCGCGCTGGAGCACCTGACGGTGCTGTACCGGGGGCCGCTGGCCAGCTGCAACTACGGCTGCCCGTACTGCCCGTTCGCCAAGCGCCGTGAGTCCCCCGATGAGCACGAGGCCGACCGGGCCGCGCTGGAACGCTTCGTGGCGTGGGTCGAGGCGCAGCCCTTCGACGTCTCGGTGCTGTTCACGCCGTGGGGGGAGGCGCTGATCTGGCCGCGCTACCAGCAGGCCATGGCGCGCCTGGGCCGCCTGAATCACGTGCGGCAGGTGGCGATCCAGACGAACCTCAGCGGCCCGCTCGGGTGGCTGGCGGACGCCGACCGCACGCGCGTGGGCCTGTGGGCCACGTACCACCCGGGCGAGGTGAGCCGCGCGCGCTTCCTGGCCCGCACCCGCGAACTGGACGCGCTGGGCGCACGCTACAGCGTGGGCGCAGTGGGCGTGCCCGCGCACCTGCCGGACCTCCAGGAGCTGCGCGGCGAACTCAGGGCCGGCACGTACCTGTGGGTGAACGCCTTTCACGACGGGCGGCCCTACACCCGCGCCGAGCGCGAGGCCCTGACCCGCATTGACCCGCTGTTCGAGGTGAACACCCGCCGCTACCGCAGCCGCGGCCTGCCCTGCGCGGCGGGCGAGACGGCCATCAGCGTCGACGGGGACGGCGTGGCGAGGCGCTGTCATTTCATCCCGGCGCCGCTGGGGAACATCTACGCGCAGGACGTGCGCGACCTGCTGGCCCCGCGGCCCTGCACGCGCGCCACCTGTCACTGCCACATCGGGTACGTGCAACTGCCGCAGCTGGACGCGCCCGCCGTGTACGGCGCCGGGCTGCTGGCCCGCGTGCCGGAAGGCCCGGCGTGGGCCGATCCGGCCGCTTACCTGGACCGGGCGCGGCAGCTGGGGCGCGCGGGCGCTACGCCTCGGTGACCGGCGCGTAGGCGGCCGGGTCGTCGAAGCCGGCCAGCCACGCGCTGCCCGCGTGCGCGGTGCGGATCGTGGGCGGCACGCGCAGCACGTACCCGCGCCCCGTCGAGGGGCACTGCACGCTCAGGGCCACGAAGGGTTCGTCGTCCGGCAGGTCAATGCGCAGCAGGCGCCGCTCCCCCCCCGCGTCGCGGTCCCGGTCGAGTTCCTGCGCGGCCACCTCGGCCAGGAAGCGCTCGTACCCGATGCGTTCCATCATCACGCGCCTCACCTCGGTGTTCCGCTCGGCCAGGATCTCCGCGCCCGTCAGGCTGTCCGGGTCGAAGGCGATCCGCTCGGTGATCTGCACGCCCCGCCAGCGCAGCGGCGTCCCGGCTGGCGCGCTCCTCAGGCCGCTTCCGGCCACGTCCAGCCACCCGCTGACCCGCAGGCCCGCCGGGAGGGCCGTCACGCCCCGGCAGCCGCTGAGGTCCAGCTGCGCGATCTGCGTGAGCCAGCCGGGCAGTTCGCGCAGGCTCAGGCAGTCCCGCAGGGTCAGGTGCCCGAAGCGCACGCGGGCCTGCCGGGGCCAGCGGCACAGGGCGTCGCAGCGGCTGAGGTTCAGGAAGCACACGTCCAGGCCCTCCGGTAGCGCCTCCAGTGACACGGCCCCCTGCACGCTGAGGGACCCGACGCTCAGGCCGGCGGGCAGCTCGGTCAGGCGCGGGCAGTCGTCCAGTGTCAGGCGGAATCGCACGCGCAGACTGGCGGGCACGCGGGTCAGGGGCAGGCCGCTGGCGATCAGTTCGCCCACGTCCAGATTCTCGGGCAGGGTGTCCAGGCCGGTGCCGCTGACGTTCAGGGTGTCGCCGCTCAGCCTGTCGGGCAGCGCGGTCAGGGTCACGCCGCTCAGGTCGAGCGTGCCGCGGAAGTGCAGCGGGCCGGGGGCGCCCCGCAGGATCAGAGCGCGGGCCTCGCTGGCGGGCACGCTGCGCACGGGTGTGGGGAGGGGCTCCGGGTGTGGGGTGATGGGGTGCCCGGGCCCGCTGAGGCTGGTGTGCACGCGCATGGCCTACCGCCTCCGAGTGATGGGCTGGCAACACCCGTTCAATCCGAGCGGAGCGAGAAGGAGCCAGGCGGATTCCGGGCGTGCAGTGGGCCACCCGTCGCTCTTCTGGGTAGTGAACGAGATAGACGGAACCCGCATCAGTCGATGACCCGGCGGATCGCCTCGGGGCTGTACTCGCGCTGCATCCACACGCGGTACGTGCCGCGCGGGAGCGGAATGGTCGCGTGTTCCTCGTGGATCAGGTCGGCCGTCTCGCTGAGGACCTGCACGAAGGTGTCGGTGCCCGCGGCGTACAGCTGCACCTGGGTAGGGTTGCGGAAGCGGTGGCTGTGGCCGGTGACTTCGCCGCGGGCAAGGACAGCGCCGGGGCGGGGGTGGGCGGCGGGCAGGGTGTCGACGCGCTGAACGAGGACGTCTCCGTGACGGTAGAGCATGATGACCTCCTGAAAAAGAATGACCTTCTTACGTAAATAGCATAACAAGTTGAGTGAACAAAGGCAACCCGACTCACCATCCGCCCCGTACAGTGACGCCATGCGCCACGACCTCACCCTTGCGGACGGCCCGTACACCCTGCGCCCCCTGACCGACGCGGACATCGCGCCGCTCATGGCCCTGGCTGCCGCGCACGAGGCCGAGTACGCCCGCATGGGCACGTTTCCCACCCAGGAGCGCTACTACACGGCCGCCCTGGACGCAGACGACCAGATGCCGTTCGTGACACTCGTGCACGGCGAGCTGGCCGGGGCGACCCGCTACATGGAGATGCGCCCCACCCAGCGCCGCCTGGAGATCGGCAGCACCTGGCTGGCCCCAGCGTTCATGCGCACGCCCGCAAACCGCACCTTCAAACGCCTGCTCCTCGACCACGCCTTCGGGACTATGGGCATGCTGCGCGTGGAGATCAAGACCGACATTCTGAACACCCGCAGCCAGCGCGCCATCGAGGGCCTGGGCGCTGTGCGCGAGGGCATCCTGCGCCAGCACATGCCCCGCCCGGACGGCACCCAGCGCGACACGGTCATGTACTCGATCATCGCCGCCGAGTGGCCGCAGGTGCGGGCCGCGCTGCTGAACCGCTAGGCGGAGGCGACCCCCAGGTGATCCGGGTGCCGCCTCCGTCCGTCTTCACGGCAGGGTGAGGGTGACCTTCCCGTCCCCGGCACTCAGGGTGTACTGCCCGGGCAGGAGCTGCCACGCGCCGGGGCCGTAGGCGTCGCCGACCCAGCTGCTCAGGCGCTCGTGGGGCACGGTGGCCTGCACGGCGCGGCTCTCGCCGGGTTTCAGCGTGGCACGCAGCACCCCGACCGGGCGCGAGGTGGCCTGGAGGGCGCCGCTGGCGGGCAGGGCGGCGCGCAGCAGGACCGTCACGGTGCCTGCCCGCTCGCCGGTGTTCGTCAGGGTGGCCTGCGCGGTCACGCCGTCCGGGGCGGGGGTGACGGTCAGGTCCCGCGCGACGCTGGTTGTGTAGTCCAGGCCGTACCCGAGCGGGTACAGCGGCAGCGGCGTCTCGCCGGCGCCCTCGGCGGGGCGGTCGCTCCAGAGGCCCACCTGGGTCAGGCTGTCCGGCCACGTGAACGGCAGGCGGCCCGGGAAGCCCGCGCGGCCGTACAGCGCGTCGGCCAGGGCGACGCCGCCCTGCGTGCCGGGCAGGTACGCCATGACCAGCCCGGCAAGGCGCGACTGCACGTCGCTGGGTAGGATCAGGGGCCGCCCGGCCATCAGGACCGCCACGACGGGTTTCCCGGTGGCGAGCAGGTCGCGCAGCAGCGTGATCTGCCCGTCCGGCAGGCTCAGCGTGGGGTTGTTCGCCTGGGATTCCGCGCCGGGCGCCTCGCCGACCGCGACGACGATCACGTCCGCGCCCTTCGCGGCGGTCAGGAGTTGCGGGCGTTTGGTTTCCGGCAGGGCGCTGACGGTCACGCCCGTCGGGGCCGACGCCTTCAGCGCGGGGGCCAGGGTGGCGACCTTCGGCACGTCCGGCACGTTGCCCTTGCCGACGCCCTGCCAGTTCACGCTCCAGCCGCCCAGCTGGATCGCGGCGCTGTCCATCGCGGGCCCGGTGACGAGCACGCGGCCTTTACGGATCGGCAGCGTGTCTGCCGGATTCTCCAGCAGCGTCAGGGTCGCCGCCGCCGCGCGCTTGGTGAGGTCGCGGTGGTCGCTCAGCACGCCGCTGCCGCTCAGTGGGGCGTCGAGCAGGCCCAGGCGGGCCTTGAAGGTCAGGACGCGCAGGGTCGCCTCGGCCAGGCGGGCCTCGCTGACCAGTCCGGTCTGCATGGCCTCTTTCAAGGCGTTCTGGTACGCTTCGACGCTGTTCGGGACCATGTACACGTCGATGCCCGCGTTCACGCTGGCCGCCGCCGCCCGCACGAGGTCGGTGTGCGTGCGGTAGGTCGTGATCAGCCGTTCGATGTCGTTCCAGTCGCTGACGAGCAGCCCCTGGAAGCCCAGTTCGCCGCGCAGCAGGTCCGTCAGCAGCGCGGGCGAGGTGTGGACGGGCACGCCGTTCACGCTGCCGCTGTTCGCCATGACGCTCAGCGCCCCGGCGCGGATGCCCGCCCGGAAGGGCGGCAGGAACACCTCGTGCAGCGCGCGGGCGCTGATCTCGGCGTTCGCGCGGTCCATGCCCAGGCTGGGCAGCCCGTACCCCGTGAAGTGCTTCAGCGTGGCCGCCACCCCACCCGACTGCAGGCCGTCCACGGCGGCCGCCACCTGATCCGCCACCAGCCACGGGGACTCCCCGAAGGTCTCGTAGAAGCGGCCCCAGCGGGGGTCACGGCCCACGTCCGCGACCGGCGCAAACGTCCAGCCCATGTTCATGGCGCGCATGTCCGCGGCGGTCGCCACGGCCACCTCGCGCGTCAGGGCCGGGTCGAACGCGGCGCCCAGGCCCAGGTTGTGCGGGTAGAGGGTCGCGGCGGGCACGTTGTTCACGCCGTGCACCGAGTCCGTCCCGAACACCGCCGGGAGGCCCTGCGGGTTGTTCGCGCGGCCCAGCGTGTCCAGGCGGCTCAGGAAGTCCGCCCAGCCGCGCGGCGTGTTCGGCTGCGGGGCATCCCCACCGCCGTTCAGCAGCGTGCCGGGCCGCAGGGCGCGGAAGGTGGCGTCCGCGTCCGCGCGCAGGGGCGCGCTGCGGCCCCCCTCGGTGAAGCGGAACACGTGCGCCATGCTGACCTGCCCGATCCGGTCGTCCAGACTCAGGCGCGGCAGGATCGCGCGGGCCTGCGCCTCGGCCGCCGCCTGACCGGTCAGGGCGCCCGCGTGCGCGGCCAGCGCGGCGGTCAGCAGCGCCAGGACGGGGCGCCTCACGCGGTATCCTCCTCGGTGTACTCGGCCCAGTGGAAGGTCGCCTCCTGCCGCTCGCCGCTCAGGTCCTGGCAGGTCAGGGCCAGGAACGTCCCGGTGAAACTCAGGCCGCCGCAGTGCTCGTCGCTCAGCAGACCCGCGCTGAACGCCGGTCCGACCGGCGTCCACGCGCCGCCCACCGCCTGATACGCGAAGCCGAAGGTGTCGCCGCTGTAGCGGACCTCCAGCCCCACGCGGCCCGTATCGCCCAGCGGGACGTCGCCTTGCAGGTGCTCGCGGTACACGCCGTTCTCGCAGCTCGTGACGTTCAGCGCGCGGCCCGCCGCCTCGTCCCGGCTGACGCGCGCGTACACCCAGTTGCGGCTGTCGTAGTACGCGCACACGCCCGCCATCTGCTGAAAATCACGCGGATCGACGCTCAGCTCGGTGCGCAGCCGCCCGTGCAGGGATTGCAGGCGGCGGCCCACCAGCGCCACGTGATGACGGCTCATCAGGGCCTCGCGGCCCGGCAGGACCAGCCCGCCCTCATCCAGGCGCACGCCCAGTTCGGCGGCAGGGGCGCGCAGGGTCAGCCACTCGGGGCGCATCGCCTCGCCCCGGAAGTCGTCGCGGGCAGGCACCTCCGGCCAGAGGTGCGGCGGCAGCGCGGGCAGCGTCGCGTGCAGCGCCGGGTGGTGTCCGCCCTGGCTCAGGTACGGCCACTCGCCCTCAGGCCAGTCCAGGCCCTGCAACGCCGTCTCGCGGCCCAGCGGGCACTCGCCGCGCGGGGTCAGGGGCCGGCCGCACAGGTGCGCCATCACCCACCTGCCGTCCGGGGTGTCGGTCAGGCTGGCGTGCCCGGACTTCTGGATGGGCAGGCCGGGATCGTCCACCGCCGTGAGCAGCGGGTTGTGCGGGTGCACCTCGTACGGCCCGAGTAGGTCGCGCGAGCGGGCCAGGGTCACGGCGTGCTCCCAGCTCGTGCCGCCCTCGGCGGTCAGCAGGTAGTACCAGCCGTCTTTCTTGTACACGTGCGGGCCTTCCGTGACTTTCAGGTGGGTGCCGGTGAAGATGGTCGTGCGCGGCCCCACCAGCCGCCCCTCGGCCGGGCTGTACTCCTGCGCCACGATCCCCGCGAAGGGGTTGCGGCCCGCGCGGTGGTCCCACAGCATGTTCAGCAGCCACTTGCGGCCGTCCCCACCCTCTGCGACGTCGTGGAAGAGGCTGGGGTCGAAGCCGCTGGAGTTCAGGTACACCGGCTCACTCCAGGGCCCCTCGATGTCGGGCGCCGTGACCAGATAGTTGTGGCTGTCCTTGAACGGCTCGGTGATGCCCCAGCTCTTCACGTCGGTGTAGATCAGGTGGAACTGCACCCCGTCGTGGCTCAGGCACGGCGCCCAGATGCCGCCCGAGTCGGCGTTCCCGCGCATATCGAGCTGCGACAGCCGCTCCAGGGGCCGCGCCGCCAGCCGCCAGTGCACCAGATCCCGCGAGTGGTAGATCGCCACGCCCGGGTACCACTGGAAGGTGCTCGTCGCCAGGTAGTAGTCCTCCCCGACGCGCAGGAGGCTGGGGTCCGGGTGGAACCCCGGCAGGACCGGGTTCGTGGCCGTCACCGTGGCGGGCGCCGTGGGGGTTCCCGCAGTGGACTGGGCCGCCGCGAGGGTATCCGTCACGCGCCGATCGCCTGCCCCGCGCGGGCCAGGAAGTCCCGGTACGTGCGCCCCGACAGTTTGGGCGTGCGCAACTGCGTGTCGAAGTTCACGTGCACGATCCCGAAGCGCTTGTCGTACCCCTCGGCCCACTCGAAGTTGTCCATCAGTGACCACGCGAAGTACCCGGCGACCTTCGCCCCGCGCGAGAGCGCTTCCTGCGTCGCCGCGAGGTGCTCGGTGAGGTACTGGGTGCGTTCCAGGTCGTTCACGTTCCCGTCCTCGTCCGCGACGTCCGGGTAGGTGCTGCCGTTCTCGGTGATGTAGATCGCGTCCGGCGCGTAGTCCTGTTGCAGGCGCACGAGCAGGTCGGTCAGGCTGTCCGGCGCGACCTCCCAGTCGAAGCCCGTGTACGCGCTGCCCTCGGGGCGGATCTGCCGGGCGTGCAGGAACCCCTCGCCGGGCGCGTCCTGCCCCACCGCGCGCGAGTACATGTTCACGCCCAGGAAGTCGGTGGGCTGCCCCATCAGTTCGGTGTCGCCGGGCAGCACCAGCCCCTGCGCCTGCGGGCTCAGGTCGCCCAGCAGGTCCACCATGTCCTGCGGGTAGCCGCGCCCGTACACCGGGTCCAGGTACCAGCGGTTCTGGAAGCCGTCCATGCGGTACGCGGCGGCGCGGTCGGCGGGCGTGTCGGTCGCGGGGTACGTGTGGTGGAGGTTCAGGGTGATGCCCGCCTGCGCGCCCGGCGCCTGACCGCGGATGGCCTGCATGGCCCGCCCGTGCCCCACGAGCAGGTGGTGCGTGGCGGCGAAACTGGCCCGCAGGTCGTGCCGGCCCGGCGCGTGAATGCCGATGCCGTAGCCCAGGTACGCCGAGCACCACGGCTCGTTCAGCGTGATGAAGTGCTTCACGCGGTCCCCGAGCGCCGCCGCGACGACCGCCGAGTACGTTCCGAAGGCCTCGGCGGTGCCGCGCACGGTCCAGCCGCCCTCGTCTTCCAGGGTCTGCGGGAGGTCCCAGTGGTACAGCGTCGCCCAGGGCGTGATGCCGCGCGTGAGCAGCCCGTCCACGAGCCGCTGGTAGAAGTCCAGGCCCGCCTGGTTCACCGCGCCGCGCCCGTGCGGCAGGATGCGTGGCCAGGAGACGCTGAAGCGGTACGCGTTCACGCCCAGGTCGCGGATCATGTCCAGGTCGCTGTCCAGGCGGTGGTAGTGGTCGCAGGCGACGTCGCCGGTGTCCCCGCCGCGCACCTTGCCGGGCGTGCGGCAGAAGGTGTCCCAGATGCTGGGGCCCTTGCCGTCCTCGCGGGGCGCACCCTCGATCTGGTAGGAACTCGTGGCGACGCCCCAGGTGAAACGGGCGGGGAAACGGGCAGGATCAGGAATGCGGTTGGTCATGGCAGAACTCCAGTGCAGGTGGGGGAGGGGAGAGATGGGGCGGGTCAGGGCGCGCGCCGGAACACGACGCGCGTGACGCTCTGGGGCGGCAGGGTCAAGGGGCGGGTGATGTTCAGGGCAGTGGGGAAGGTGCCCGCGTCCACGCCTGCCGGCGTGACGGCCTTCGCGCCGATCACCTGCCAGCCGTCCAACTGCGCGGTCAGCGGCAGGGTCCCGGCACTGGTGTTCAGGGCCAGCAGGGTCAGGCGGTCGCCGTCGGTGGCGGCGTGCAGCCACACGCGCGGGTCGTCGCCCGTCACCGGGAAGCTCTGGCCGCGCAGCTGGGCTGCCTCGCGCAGCGCGCCGTACCCGAAGCGCGGGAAGACCGCGTCGTCCAGCAGTCCGTGGTTCCCGACGCCCATCAGCGCGAAGTACGCGGGGCGGACTCCGGCCTCCAGGAAGCGCAGCGTGGCCTCGGTCGCCCACAGGCCGCCCAGTGCGTCGCTGAGGTGCCGGGCGCGGTCGGTGCGCCACGACAGTGCGAACTCGGTCACGGCCAGATTCAGTGGTCGGCCCTGCGCGGTCGGGTTGGTGGCCGGGTCGGCCCACAGGTCCCGCAGGTGCGCCACGCTGCCCGTCACGCGCTCGATGCTCGCCAGCGCGGCCTCGTCGGTCGCGCCGCCGTCGGTGGGGTACAGGTGGTACGTGATCAGATCGAAGGCGTCGGCGCACCCGCGCAGCACCTCGTCCAGAAACGCGCCCGGGTTGCTGGTGGCGGGCCCGGCAACGCGCGCCTGCGGGTCTACGGCCAGGATCGCCGCGCGCTGTGAGCGCACCGCAGCGCAGTATTTCGCGGGCGTCCAGCTGGGGTCGCTGCGGTTCGTGGCATACAGGTCGGGTTCGTTCCCAATCTCCCAGTACGCCACGCGCAGGCCCAGCTCGCGGGCGTCCCGCACGGCCTGCGCGGCGTCCCCGGGCGCGGCGCGGCCCACGCTGCCGCGCGTGAACACGCGGGTCTGCACGATCAGGTCCGGCTGGCCCAGCAGCGTCCAGTTGGTCTTCAGGGTCTGCAGCGCGGCGCGGATCAGGTCGTTCTCGTCCCCGATGTTCCCACCGGGCCAGCGCAGCAGCGCGGGCCGCAGGGCGCGCAGCTCGGGGAGCGCTTCCACGACCGGCATCCAGTTCCCCAGGTTGAAGCCCGGCCCACCCAGGGGGCGGCCTTCGCCGGGGGCGGGCGTGACGGTCACGGCCTGCCCCGCCCCGGCCAGCGCGCCCGTCAGGGCGGCCACCAGGGTCAGGGGATGCAGGGCGCGGCGCACGGAGCTCAGCACGGGGCTCAGTCCTTCACGGCGCCGCTGGTCAGGCCGCTGATCACCTGACGGCTGGCCAGCAGGAACACGATCAGCAGCGGAATGACCGTGATCACGACCAGCATCATGATCGCGCCCCAGTCGACGTTCACGTTCGTGGCCCCGCCGCCCAGGCGGCGCAGGCTCAGCGGCAGGGTCATGGTGTCGGGCTCGCTGAGTTTCATGATCAGCGCGCCCTTGAAGTTGTTCCACGCGCCCACGAACGTCACGACGCCCAGCGTGGCCAGGATCGGGCGGATCAGCGGCAGGACCACCTGACGGTAGATGCCGAACTCGGTCGCGCCGTCCATGCGGGCCGCCTCGATCAGTTCGCGCGGCAGGGCCGAGGAGATGTACTGCCGCATCAGGAAGATCCCGAAGGCGTTCGCCATGCCCGGCACCCACAGCGCGCGCGGCTGGCCCACCCAGTGCAGGACGTTGTTCATGACCAGGAAGCTGGGAATGTCCATCACCAGCGGCGGGATGAGCATGGTGCCCAGGATGAACGCGAACAGCGCGCCCTTGCCCCGGAAGTCGTACATGGCGAAGGCGTACCCGGCCAGCGAGCAGAAGAACAGCGTGGTCAGCGTGGAGATCAGCGCGATGTACAGCGAGTTCCAGAACTGCCGGGGCGCCTGCCCGTCCGTGACCTGCATCAGGCCCTGCCAGTTGCGGGCGAAGGCGTCCCCGAACCACAGGTGTGGCGGGAAGGTGAAGACCTCCGCGCTGGGGTGCGAGGCCCACACGAACATCAGGTAGAACGGCACGACCGACAGGAAGCAGGCCAGGAGCATCAGCGCCCAGATCGGCACGCGCTGCCAGGGCAGCCGGGCGCGACGGGTGGGGGCGCGTGGCGTGGCGTGCTGGGCGGGAGTAACGGTCATTTGTTGCCTCCGTCGCGAGTGAACAGGTAGTTGTTCAGCATGCTCAGCGCGAAGATCGCCAGAAACAGCAGCCAGCTCATGGCGCTGGCGTAGCCCATGTCCAGGTCGCGGAAGGCGGTGTTGAAGATGTGCATGGCGCTCGTGAGGCCCGCGCCGCCGCTGCCGCCGCCGTCGTTGAGGAGCATGAACGGTTCCTCGAACAGCTGCATGCTGCCCACGATGGTCAGGGTGAAGGCGTAGAACATCATGGGCCGCAGCAGCGGCAGCGTGATGTACCAGAATTTCTGCCACCCGTTGGCGCCGTCCACCGTGGCGGCCTCGTAGACGTCCTCGCTGATGGCCTGCAGGCCCGAGAGGTACAGCACGGTGTTCCACCCGACGTAGCGCCAGAACACGACGGCCGCGACCGAGTACGGCACCATGTTCGGGTCGCCCAGCCAGCGCACCGGGTCCAGGCCCACCAGGCCGCCCAGGTAGTTCAGGATGCCCAGCCGTTCGGAGTACAGCGTGGCGAACACGATGGCGATCGCCACGGCGTTCGTGATGTACGGCAGGAACAGGATGGTGCTGAACGCGCCCTGGAAGCGGCGCAGGCTGTGGTGGATGATGAACGCCAGCGGCAGCGCCACGAGGTGCTGCGGAATGCCGGACAGCAGCCCGATCCAGACGGTGTTCTTCAGGGATTTCCAGAACATGTCCGTGGGGCCCAGGGCCAGCTGGAAGTTCTCGAAGCCCACGAATTTCCAGTTGCCGATCCCGTCGAGCGGGCTCCACAGGTGGAAGGCCAGGAACAGGCTGAACAGCAGAGGGAACAGCCCGAACACGGCGAACAGGAGGAAAAACGGGCTGACGAACAGGTACGGCGCGAAGCGCTGCTGGAAGCGGGTGTAGCTCCAGGGCGCGCGCGGCGGGGCGGAGGTCGGGGTGCGCTGTGACATGCGGGACGTCCTTGCGTGAACGCGGGGGGCGCGCTGGCCGGCGGTGACCGGCGCGCGTCCCCCCGGGGTGCGGGGTGTTAGCGGGCGCGGCGCGCGATCTGGGCGCGGGCGTCGGCGAGCGCCTGCTTGATGTCCTTGCCCTGTTCGAGCACGTTGGTCAGTTCGGTCTGGAGGATCTGGTCGGCGACCGAGTCGTACTTGTTCACGTCGATGGGCTGGGTCTTGGCGGCGGCGTCACGCCACAGCACGCGGGCTTTCTGGCCGCCGAGGAACTCGACGGGTTCGCTGAAGGCCTTGTCCTTCTGCGCGGCGATCAGCGCGGGGAAGGCGCCGTTGTCCTGGAAGGCGGTGATCTGCGACTGCTGGTTCAGGGTCATGAACTTGATGAATTCCCAGGCCCACTGCTTGTTCTTGGCCTTGCTGGGAATGGCATAGAAGCTGCCGCCCCAGGACGCGAAGCCCTTCTCGGGGAGGTTCTGCACGCGCCACAGGCCCTTGGTGTCGGGCGCCATCCAGTTCTGCAGGGCGCCCTGCAGCCACGCGCCGCTGAACTGCGTGGCGACGGTGCCTTTCTTGAAGGCGTCGTACCACTCGTTGCTCCACTCGCCGATCTTGGCGTCCAGGCCGGCGTCGCGGACCTGCTTGGCGAGGGTCATGGCGCGCACGAAGCGGGCGTTGTCGGGCCCGACGAGGAGGTTGTTCTGCTTGTCGAAGTAGATGCCCTCGCCGGACTTGAGGTTGGTGCGGATGACGAGGTTGTACACGGAGGCGGCGGTGTTCACGAGGTACGCGCCGGTCTTCTGCTTGATCTTCTTGCCGCTGGCGATGTAGTTTTCCCAGCTGCTCTGCATGGTCAGGGGGTTCACGCCGGCCTTGTCGAGCACGTCCTTGCGGTAGAAGAAGGTGCCGGGGCCGATGTCGGTGGGCATGGCGATGAAGCGGCCGTCGCTGCCGGTGGCCTGCGCGATGGTGAAGGGCGTGAAGAGCTTCTTGTACTGCGCAGCACTGTAGGGGGCGCTGTTCAGGTTCTCGAGGCCCTGGCCCTCGGCGAACTTGCCGACGTAGCCGATCTCGATGGCCATGACGTCGGGGAGGCCCTGGCCGGTGGCGAGCGCGGTGGTCATGGCGGTGTGGTGGTCGGCGAACTGCTGGGCCTGGAGGTTGATGGTGACGTTGGGGTGCAGTTTGGTCCAGGCGGGCAGGATGGCCTTGATGGCGCTGTCCAGGCTGGGGAAGGCCGCGACGGTCAGGGTGACTTTCTCCTGGGCGTGGGCGGTGCCGAGCAGCAGGGCGGTGGCGAGGGCGAACGCAGCGGTTTGTTTCATGGTGACCTCCAGGTCGATTTGAAAGCGCTTTCAAAGTGGATACGAACGGGCGTGGCGGCAGACTCAGCCATCCGGGGTGCTCATGGCCTTCACCCCCCGTCTGGCGCGGCCTTCCGGACGCGGACGCACCGGGGGAGCCGTGGATTCACGGATGATCAGTTCAGGCTCGAAGACCTGCCGGACGACCGGCTGACCGTCGAGCAGGTTCAGCGCCTCGCGGGCCGCCGTCAGGCCGATGTCGTAGATCGCCTGCCGCACGGTCGTCAGCGGCGGCGTCATCAGCGACGAGGTGAACACGTCGTCGAAGCCCGTCAGGGACACGTCCCCGGGGACACTCACGCCGCGGCGGTACAGCGCCAGGCGCGCGCCCAGCGCCATCTGGTCGTTGGCGCACACCAGCGCCGTGAACGGCACCCCGGCATTCAGGATCGCCTCGGCGGCCTCCAGGCCACCTTCCTCGGTGTAGCGGCCCACCTGGATCAGTTCGGGGGGGACGGTCACGCCGTGCGCCCCCAGGTAGTCCAGGAAGGCCACGCGGCGTTCCATGGCGTCCTGCTGCCGCTCGGCGCCGCTGATGTACGCGAACTGGCGGTGCCCGAGGTCCAGCAGGTGCCGCGCGACCTGCTGCATGGCCTTGGTGTTGTCCAGCACGATGCAGCTGTGATCCAGGCCGCGCACGTCGCGGCCCACCGCGATCAGCGGCACCCGCCGCGCCACGTGCGTCAGGATCTGGTCGTCGAGGATGCCGCCCATCATGATCACGGCGTCCACCCGGCGGGCCAGCAGCAGGTCCAGCGCCTCCTGCTCGCGTTCGGTGCGCCACTGGCCGCTGATCACGATCGGGTGGTACGGCGTGTCGTTCAGGGCCGCCTCGATCCCGGCCAGCGCCTCGCCGTAGAAGGTGGAGTTCAGAGTGGGGGTGATCACGCCGATGGTCAGGCTGCGCCCGCCGGCCAGGGCCTGCGCCTGCGGGTTGGGGCGGTAGTTCAGGCGGGTGATGACGGATTCGACACGGGCGCGTTTTTCTGGCGTCACGTTGGCCGTGCCGTTCAGAATGCGTGACACGGTGCTGGGCGAGACGCCCGCCTCCCGCGCCACCTGCGCCAGGGTGACTGCTTCCATCATGGGTGCTCCTGCAAGTCAGGCCGGTTGCCTGCTCGGTGAAGAGAAGATTGAGATGTCCGGAGCGTACTCCTGTCTGAAAGCGCTGTCAACAGACAGCCGGGACGCCATTGTGGTGCTGCGCAGGCAGAATTATACCGGCGCAGACATATTTTGCTGCCAGAAGTGCCGAAGCGTCCACTGGAACTGCTTCCGCGATGGATGACGATTGGTTAGAAGAACTAAATATGGCGCGGCACCGAACAATCTGAATACCGAGGGCTTAATCGGTTCAGATCTTCTGAAGATGCGTTCTGATCGAAGATTATGCTGAGGGATTGACGTTCTGGGCTTAATCCAGCTACGCTGCACTTCGTTAAACCAACTAACTAAAGTGAGGACCGATGCCCACCACCCCCGGCGGCGACCAGCCGTACCTGAAACACCTCAACCGCGCCCGCGTGCTGCACCTGCTGCGCACCCACCCCGGCCTCAGCCGCGCCGAACTCGCCGCGCGCAGCGGCCTGACCAAGGTCACCGTCGGCAGCCTCGTCACCGGCCTGCTGGACGGCGGCTGGCTGCACGAGGGCCACCCCCGCCCCGGCGCCGCCGGACGACCGGGCCGCGAACTGCACCTCGGCGAGGCCCGGCACGTCCTGCTCGGCGTGGAGATCGGCGTGCTCGGCGCCCGCGCCGTCGCCACCACCCTGCGCGGCACCGTCCTGGCCCGCGCGCAGACCCGCACCCCCACCACCACCCCGCACGCCGCCGCGCAGACCGTCACGCAACTGTGCGGGCAACTCCTGCAGGACCCCGCCACGCAGGGCCGCGAGCTGCTGGGCCTGGGCGTGGCCCTGCCCGGCCCGGTCAGCCCCGACGGTACCCGCGTCCTGTACGCCCCGAACCTCGGCTGGGACGACGTGCCCTTCCTGGACCTGCTGCGCGCCGCCCCCGGCCTCCCGCCCCACCTGCCCCCGGAGGCCGTCACGCTGGACAACGAGGCGAACGCCGCCGCGTTCGGCGAGAGCTTCCTGCGTCCCGGCGACCCGCCGCAACTGCTGGCGTACGTGAGCCTGGGCAGCGGCGTCGGCGCGGGCTTCACGGCCCTGAGCGGCACCCCGCACGTCTTGCGCGGCGCACGCGGACTGGCCGGGGAGATCGGGCACGCGATCATCCAGCCCGGCGGCCTGTACTGCCACTGCGGGAACCGCGGCTGCGTCGAGACCCTCCTGAGCGGCTGGGCGATCCGCGCCGCGCTGAACCTGAACGTCCAGGACCCCCTGGACGAGGCCCTCGCCCCGCGCCTGCGCGAGGCCGCCGTGCAGGTCACCCTCGGCCGCGCCGGGGAGGCGCTGGGGCAGCTGCTCGTGAACCTGCACCAGACCCTCGGCCCGGACGAGATCGTCATCGGCGGCGCCCTGACCCGCCTGGACGGCGCCGTGCTCGGCCCCGCGCTGGACGTGTACCACGCCCGGCAGTGGCGCCCGGCCGCGCCACCCGCCCGCATCACGGTGCGCCAGGACAGCCGGCACCTGCCCGCACTGGGCGCCGCCGCGCAGGTCCTCGCGCACGTCATCGACACCCCACAGGAGCCCGCATGATCCCCACACTCACGCCCGTCACGCTGGGCCTCGACGTCGGCACCAGCGGCGTCAAAGCCGTCGCCGTCACCGTCAGCGGCGACACCCTGGCCGAGAGCACCCACCCCTACCCCCTCCTGACCCCCCGCCCCGGCTGGACCGAGCAGCGCCCCGTCGACTGGCTGGCGGGCGTGCGCGCCGCGCTGCGCGACCTGAGCGCCGCACTGGACGGGCAGGCGCAGCCCGTCGCGCTGGGCCTCAGCGGACAGATGCACGGCCTCGTCCCGCTGGACGCCCACGGCGAGGTGCTGCGGCCCGCGCTGCTGTGGAACGACCAGCGGACCGGCGCGCAGGTCGAGCAGATCGAGGCCCGCGTCCCCCGCGCCGACCTGGTCGCGCGGACCGGGAACCGCGCTGTGACCGGCTTCCAGCTGCCGAAGATCCTCTGGCTGCGGGACGAGGAACCCGAGGTCTTCGCCCGGCTGCGGCACGCGCTGATCCCCAAGGACTACGTCGGCTACGCCCTGACCGGCGTGCTGGCCGCCGAACCCAGCGACGCCAGCGGCGTCGGCGCGCTGAACCTCGCGCGCGGCGCGTGGGACACGGACGTGCTGGGCGCGCTCGACCTGACGCCCGACCTGTTCCCGCCGCTGCTGCGCTCCACCGACGTCGTCGGCACGTTGACCCGCGAGTGGGCCGCCGCGACCGGCCTCCCCGAGGGCCTCCCGGTCGTTGCGGGCGGCGGGGACAACGCCGCCGCCGGGATCGCCCTGGGCCTCTCGGGTGCCCGGC
Organism: Deinococcus radiotolerans; assembly: GCF_014647435.1. Taxonomy (NCBI): domain Bacteria; kingdom Thermotogati; phylum Deinococcota; class Deinococci; order Deinococcales; family Deinococcaceae; genus Deinococcus; species Deinococcus radiotolerans. The sequence goes on from NZ_BMPE01000005.1 coordinate 91,097, forward strand.
CCGACGTGGGCAGCGTTAGCCTGGGCACCAGCGGCGTGATTTTCAGCCCCCTGCGCCACCCCACCCCCGACCCCGAGGGCCGCGTGCACCTGTTCGCGCACGCCGACGGCGGGTACCACCTGCTCGGCGTGACCCTCTCGGCCGCCGGGTCCCTGGAGTGGCTGCATGCGAAACTCGCGCCCGACACGCCCATCTCCGTGCTGCTGGAGGAGGCCGCGCAGGTCCCCCCAGGCGCGGGCGGCGTGACGTTCCTGCCGTACCTGTCGGGCGAACGCAGTCCCCTGATGAACCCCCACGCCCGCGCGGCCTTCACCGGACTGAGCCTCGCGCACGGCCGCGCCCACCTGACCCGCGCCGTGCTGGAAGGCAGCGTCGCCGCACTGGCCGACGCGTACGCCGTCATGCAGGCCATCGCCCCGCTGAACACCCTGATCTCCACTGGGGGCGGCGCCCGCAGCGACCTGTGGCTGGGCCTCGCCAGCAGCGCCCTGAACCTCCCCGTTCACCCCACTGCTCAGCGCCCCGGCGCGGCCCACGGCGCCGCCATCCTCGCCATGCCCGCCGCCGGACTTCACCCGAGCCTGACGGCAGCCATGGACGCCACCCGCCCCGACCTCCACCCGCCCGTCCCGCCCGTGGACATGGCCGACGCCCTGAACGCCTACGCCGCCACCCGCACCGCCCTGTACGGAGGCTGAGCGTCCAGAAGCCCCTCCCACCCGACCTCTCGATTCCCTTTAAGGAGCCCCGCATGCCCGACTTCACCCCCACGCCCGCAGACAGGTTCACGTTTGGTCTCTGGACTGTCGGCAACACCGGCCGCGACCCGTTCGGCGAGGCGACCCGCCCGGTCCTGAAGGCGCCGTACCTCGTGGAGCAACTGGCTGCGCTGGGCGCGTACGGCGTAAACCTGCATGACAACGATCTCGTGCCGATCGACGCGACCGCCGCGCAGCGCGACGCCCTGGTGCGCGAATTCCAGCAGGCGCTCTCCGATCACGGCCTGGTCGTGCCGATGGCGACCACGAACCTGTTCAGCGATCCGGCCTTCAAGGACGGCGCGTTCACGAGCGCCGACGCCCGCGTGCGCGCCTACGCGCTGAGCAAGACCATGCACGCCATGGACCTCGGCGCGGAACTCGGCGCGGACACGTACGTGCTGTGGGGCGGCCGCGAGGGGACCGAGGTGGACGCCGGGGGCAAGCTGCTCGACGCGCTGGGCTGGTTCCGGGACAGCCTGAACTACCTCGCGGCGTACAGCGAATCGCAGGGGTACGGGTACCGCTTCGCGCTGGAACCCAAACCGAACGAACCGCGCGCCGACATCTTCCTGCCGACCGTCGGCAGCGCCCTGGGGTTCATCGCCACGCTGGACCGCCCGGACCTGTTCGGCCTGAACCCGGAGTTCGCGCACGAGACCATGGCGGGCCTGAGCTTCCCGCACGCCGTCGCGCAGGCCATCGACGCCGGGAAGCTATTCCACATCGATCTGAACGACCAGAAGATGGGCCGCTTCGACCAGGACCTGCGCTTCGGCGCGGAGAACCCCAAGGGCGCGTTCTTCCTCGTCAAGCTGCTGGAGGAGTCTGGGTACACCGGGCCGAAACACTTCGACGCGCACGCCCTGCGCACCGAGGACGAGGCGGGCGTGTGGTCGTTCGCGCGCGGCTGCATGCGCACGTACCTGATCCTGCGGGACAAGGTGCAGCGCTTCGCGCAGGACACCGAGATCCAGTCGGCCATCGCCGCGTACCGCGTGCAGGACGCGGAACTGGAGGTCCTGACCGGCACCTTCACCCCCGCGAACGCCGGGGCGCTGAAAGCCCACCCCTTCGACCGCGCCGCGCTGGGCACGCGCGGGCCCGGCCTGGAGGCGCTGGACCAGTTGACCATGGAACTCCTGCTCGGCGTCCGCTGAGCGGCGCTACCCTCAGCCCATGACCACGCCCGAAATCCACACCCGCACCTGGGGACACCTGCCCGGCGGGCAGCCCATCACGCAGTTCACGCTGACGCTCCCCGGCGGCGTGCAGGCCCGCCTGACTGACCTGGGCGCCACCCTCACCAGCCTGCACGTCCCCGACCGCAACGGCAGACCGGGCGAGGTCGTGCTGGGCTTCGACCACCCCGAACCGTACCTCAGCCGGGAGACCTCCCCGTTCCTGGGCAGCACCGTGGGCCGCTTCGCGAACCGGATCGCGCAGGCCCGCTACACGCTGGACGGGCAGGAGGTTCACCTGACCCCCAATGACGGCCCGCACGCCCTGCACGGCGGCCCGCGCGGCTTCGACCAGCACCTCTGGCACGGGCACGCCGAGGTGGTGGACGGGGGCGCGCAGGTCACCTTCACCCGCGTCAGCCCGCACGGCGAGGAGGGGCACCCCGGCACCCTGCACGTGCAGGTCACGTACCGCCTGACCGCGGAGCCCGACCGCACCCTGAGCATCGACTACCACGCCACGACCGACGCGCCCACCCACGTCAACCTGACCAACCACACCTACTGGAACCTCAGCGCCGACCCGCACGAACTCATCCACGCGCACGTCCTGACCCTGCCCGCCGACACGTTCACGCCCATCCACGCCGGCGGCATCCCCACCGGAGCGGTGCAGGACGTGACCGGCACCCCCTTCGACTTCCGCACGCCCCGTCCCCTGGGCGACGCGCTGGCCGAGCAGCCCGGCGGGATCGACCACAACGTCATGCTGCGCGGCGAACCTGGCACCCTGCAGCCCGCCGCGACCCTGCACCACCCCGCCAGCGGGCGCACCCTGCACATCCACACGACCGAACCCGCCCTGCAGGTGTACACCGGGAACTTCCTGGACGGCCAGCAGACCGGACACGCCGGCCGCGTCCACGCGTATCAGGCGTCCGTGTGCCTGGAAACCCAGCACGCCCCGGACTCCCCGAACCAGCCGCAGTTCCCCTCCACGCGCCTGAACCCGGGGCAGACCTTCACGTCCCGCACCGTCCACGTGTTCCGCAGCGAGTGACGGCCCCAGGCCCGCTGCCCAGACGCAGCGCCGCGGCGGGCCCGTCAGCGGTTCCGGAGCAGTGGGAACGGATTGATCGCCCCGCCTGACGTGTAGATCCCGTAGTGCAGGTGGGGCGGCGTGCCCTTCGCGTTTCCGCTGTCCCCCACGAAGCCCACCACGTCCCCCGCCTCCACCCAGTCCCCGCGTTTCAGGTTCGGGTACCGCTCCAGGTGCGCGTAGTAGTGCCGTTGCCCCGCCGGACCCAGGATCATCACCGTGCGGCCCCCCAGATTGTTCGGCCCGACGTTCACGACCATCCCGCGCGCCGTGGCACGGATCGGCGTGCCGCGCGGCGCGAAGATGTCCACCCCCTCGTGCCGCCGCCCCTGACTGCGCGCCCCACCCCAGGTATCCACGAAGCGCTGCCCCGGCAGGGGATTGGGCAGGCTACCTGCCACCGGAGCGGGTTCGGCCATCAGCGCCGCCATCCGCTGCGCGCCCTGAATCAGCGGCCACAGCAGGTACGCCACGCCCGCCAGCACCAGCACCGTCACGATCACCCCGACCACCCTGCGCATATGCCGGGCAGCATGCCGCCTGCCCCCGCGCCGTGAACCGGGCAAAAGTTGCAGAGCCGCCAACCATGAACGCGACCACAAGGCGCGTGCCCACGCGCGCTAGACTGCCCGGATGCCTGTCCGCCCCCCACCCAGTTCCCCCGCCCACCTGTGGACCCTGCCCGGCGGCCTGACCGTCGTGTTCGAACGCCGCCACACGCCCGGCTTCGCGTTCGACCTGCGCGTCCCGGTCGGCAGCGCCCACGACCCCGCCGGGGCGGAGGGGACGGGCGGCGTGCTGGAGGAATGGCTGTTCAAGGGCGCCGCCGGCATGGACGCCCGCGCCCTGCAGGACGCCTTCGACGACCTCGGCGTGCGCCGGGGCGGCGGCGTGGGGCCCGAGGCCACCCGCATCGGCGTGAGTGGCCTGCGCGCCGACCTGCGCGCCGCGCTGGCCCTCACCGCCGACGTCCTGAACCGCCCCGAACTGCCCGAGGACGAATTCGAGATCCTCACTGACCTCGCCCGGCAGGACCTGGAGGGTCTGGAGGACAGCCCCGCCGACCGGCTCGCCACCCGCGCCCGGCAGGTCGCCTTCCCCCGCCCCCCGGCCTCCCCGTACGCCGGGTACGCGCACCCCGCCAGCGGCACCCCGGACGGCCTGGACGCCCTCACCCCGCAGGGCGTGCGCGAGCACCTCACCCGCTACGGGCAGGCGGGCAGTGTGCTGGGACTCGTCGCCGACCTCGACCCAGGTGACGCTCTCGCCCTCGTCGAGGGGACCCTCGGCGGCCTGCGGCCCGGCCTCGACGAACCCGTCCCCGCGCCCTTCCAGGTCCACGTGCAGGCACACGAACCTCACCCGGACGGCGAGCAGACGCACCTCAGCCTCACCGCGCCCGGCGTCGGCCCCCGCGACCCGCACTGGCTGGCGTGGCAGGTCGCCCTGACCGCCCTGAGCGGCGGCAGCGCCAGCCGACTCTTCCACGCCGTCCGAGAGGAACGCGGCCTCGCCTATTCCGTCAGCGCCAGCCCCATCCTCCTCGGCGGGCACGGCTACCTCAGCGCGTACGCCGCCAGCACCCCCGACCGCGCCCCCGAGACCCTCCAGGTGCTCAGAGAGGAACTCGCCCGCCTCCCGCAGGGCCTGACCCCCGCCGAGTTCGAACGGGCCCGCACCGGCCTCGCCACCAGCGTCATCTTCGGCGCCGAGAGCCTACGCGGCCGCGCCCACGCCCTGACCCGCGACGTCGCCCTGTTCGGCCACCCCCGCTCCGTCCAGACCCTGCGCGAGAGCATCCAGGCCCTCACCCTCGACCACGTCAACGATTTTCTCAGCACCTACGACCCCACCCGGGACGCCACTACCGTCACCCTCGGCCCCAGCGACCCCACCCTCAACCCGGACCCCACCCATGCCTGACCTGCACCAGTACACCCTCCCCAACGGCCTCACCCTCCTCCTCGAACCCGACCCGGACGCGCAGACCATCGCCGCCGGGTACTTCGTGAACACCGGCAGCCGCGAAGAGAGCCCACAGGACATGGGGGCCAGCCACTTCATCGAGCACCTCCTGTTCAAAGGCAGCGACGCACTCAGCGCCCGCGAACTCAACGAACGCCTCGACGACCTCGGCGGGCACGCCAACGCCTTCACCAGCGAAGAAGCCACCGTCTACCACGCCGCCACCCTCCCCGAACACACCCCCGAACTCCTGCACACCCTCACCGAACTGATGCGCCCCGCCCTGCGCGAGGATGACATCCACACCGAACGCGGCGTCATCCTCGAAGAAATCGCCATGTACGCCGACCAGCCCAGCGTCCGCGTCACCGACCAGCTCCGCGCCGACTACTGGGGCGACCACCCCCTCGGCCAGCCCATCCTCGGCACCACCCACACCGTCACCACCCTCAGCCCCGACACCCTCCGTGCCCACCATCAGGCCCGCTACGGCGCCCGCCGCGTCACCCTCGCCGTCACCGGCCAGTTCGACCCCCACCAGCTCCCTCAGTGGGCCGAACAGCACCTCAAGGACTGGCCCACCGGCACCCCCACCCCCCACCCCGACCCCCGCCCCCCCGCCTGGCCCGACCAGACCCGCACCCTCACCGACCCCGACCTCACCCGCGTCCACCTCGCCGCCACCAGCCCCGGCCTGAGCGCCCACCACCCCCTGCGCGAAGCCGCGCACATCCTCGCCGACCTCATCGGCGGCGAAAACGGCGCCCTCTACTGGACCCTCATCGACACCGGCACCTGCGACAGCGCCGACCTCGCCCACCTCGAATACCAGCACCACGGTACCTTCGAAGGCGGCTTCACCAGCGACCCCGACCGCGCCCCCCAGGCCCTCGCCACCTACCGCAAAGTCCTCGCGGACGCCCACACCCTCATCACCCCCCACGCCGTGCGCCGCGCCGCCCGCAAACTCGCCGTCAGCACGCTCCTGCGCGCCGAAACACCCCAGGGCCGCCTCTTCACCCTCGGCATGGAATACCTCGCCACCGGCCGCACCCTCAGCACCGACGACCTCGTCAAACGCTACGAAACCGTCACCGTCGAGCAGGTGCAGGAAGTGCTGCGGCTCTGCCCCATGGACCGGCTGACGGTTGTGGCGCTCGGGCCTATCGCGGAACTCTGACGTTCATCTGGGGTCGGGTCTTCCCGCTGCAATGGGTGCGCTTGGCGGCGGGCCTCCCCACCCCCCAGCCCCCTCCCCCAGAGGGGCAGGGGGGCTTACGTTGGCACTGGGCAAGAGTTTTGACCCCTGCGGCGGTCTTGCGTCGGGCGGTGACGGGTCTGGCTTCGACGCCATCCTGCGCCCCCTCGTAGGCCCGCGCGCTGCGCGCACGACGGCCGGTGGGGGTCTGCGGTCCAGTGACGGGTGGAACGCTTCGCGCCGCTGATCGACTTTGAAAAGACCGCTTTGGCAGAAGCCAAAAAAGTAGAACCTTCCGGCACGCACCAAGTTGGCTGGCCCCACAACCGTCGTGGCAGCCGAGCCCGTCGTGCGCGCAGCGCGCGGGGCGGACGCAGCGAATTCGGAGGCATGAAGACCCATCAGTGGCCGAACCCGCCCCATACCCACTGACCACCTGTGAGAAATACCTGCCGAGCGCAGCGACTGCTCCCCCTGCCCCTCTGGGGGAGGGGGCTGGGGGGTGGGGCAGCCGGCCGCCAGGCGCAACCCTTCCACGTTATTTCGGGCTTTTAGCCCACCTGACGATCACCCACGAGTCATCGCCGCGTACAGCGCGAGCACCTCGCGCGCTTCGTCCACGTGCATCTGTTCCACGAGTGCGCCCTGGTGTGTGGCGATGCTTTTCCCTTCGTTTCGCGCGGCGTCCCACGCGTTGATGAGGGCCTGTGCCTCTGCCGCTTCGGTTGCGGTGACGCCGTAGGCGTGGTTGGCAGCTTCAATCTGGTTGGGGTGGATGAGGGTTTTGCCGCTGAAGCCGAGGGCGCGGCCCTGCTGGCATTCGCGGGTGAATCCGCCCATGTTGCGGATGTCGTTGTAGACGGCGTCGAGGGGTGTTTTGCCATGGGCGCGGGCGGCGAGGACGACGCTGCTCAGGGCGTGGAGGAGGGGGGTGCGGTCGGGGTGGGGCTGGGTGCGCAGGGCGCGGGCGAGGTCGTTGGCGCCGACGATGAGGGTGGTGACGCCGGGCACGGCGGCGATCTGGGGGGCGTTGAGGACGCCTTGTGGGGTTTCGATCATGGCCCAGAGGGGAAGGCCGAGGCTGAGGGCGTGGGCGTCGTGGGCGTGTTCGACTTTGGGGAGGACGATGCCGCTGGCGCCTGCGGTGAGGGCGAGTTCGCGGTCGTCGTGTTCCCAGGGGGTGTTCAGGGCGTTGACGCGGATGAGCACGGGGATGGTCCAGGGGGTCTGGAGGGCCTGGCGGATGTGGTCGCGTGCGTGGGGTTTGTGTTCGGGGGCGACGGCGTCTTCGAGGTCGAGGATGATGGCGTCGGCGCCCAGGGTGCGGGCTTTGTCGATGGCGCGGGGTTTGTCGCCGGGGACGTACAGGACGGAGCGTGTGGGGCGGGTGGAGGGCATGGGTTCAGTATCGGGCTGTGCGGCCGGTGATGGGATGCGGTGACGGGGTGCATAGTGGCGGTATGGCTGTCCTGCGTCCGCGTGTGCATTTCACCGCCCGGCGGTTCTGGCTGAACGACCCGAATGGGCTGGTGTTCGCGGGGGGGCGGTATCACGTGTTCTTCCAGCACAATCCGCGCGCGGGGAATCACGGGTACATGAGCTGGGGGCACGCGTCGAGCGTGGACCTGCTGCGTTGGGAGGAGCATGAGGTGGCGCTGCCGTGGCGGGAGGGGCAGGATGTGTTCTCGGGGAGCGCGGTGGTGGACTGGCGGAACACGTCGGGCCTGGGGGGCGCGGGGGATGGGGGGCCGCCGGTGGTGGCGATGTTCACGGGGAACGGCTTTTACCATCAGGCGCAGTACCTGGCGGTCAGTCGGGACGGTGGGGCGACGTGGGCCTTCGGGCCGCCGGAGCCGGTGCTGGATGAAGGCAAGCAGGATTTCCGTGATCCGAAGGTGTTCTGGTACGCGCCGGGAGAGTACTGGGTGAGCGTGGTGGTGCACCCGGACGAGCGGCAGGTGGGGGTGTACACGTCGCCGGACCTGCGGGTGTGGTCGCAGGTCAGTGTGTTCGGCCCGGCGGGTGGCGTGGCGGGCATCTGGGAGGTGCCGGACCTGTTTCCGCTGGAGGTGGCGGGGCAGGAGCGGTGGGTGTTGAAGGTGGATGTATTCGAGGGCGGACCGCAGGGCGGGACGGGCGCGCAGTACTGGGTGGGCGACTTTGACGGGCGGGTGTTCACGCCGTCGCAGGGGGCGCGCTGGGCGGATGTGGGCAAGGATTTCTACGCGGCGATCACGTTCAGTGACCTGCCGCAGCCGGGGCGGCGGGTGTGGCTGGGGTGGCTGAACAACTGGGTGTACGCGAACCACCTGTCAACCCAACCGTGGCAGGGGGTGTTGACGCTGCCGCGTGAGCTGAGTCTGGTTCCGGACGGCCCGGAGTGGGCGCTGGCGCAGGTGCCGGTGCCGGAACTGGAGGCGCTGCGGGAGGAGCCGCTGGCGCTGCCGGATGGTCAGCGGGTCGAGGTGGGGGAGGGGGTGCCGTTGGACCTCACGCTGCCCCTGACGTCCTGGACACTCCAGCTGCTGTCTGCTGGGGGAGAGGAGGCGCGGCTGTGGCTGGACGGCGGGAGCCTGCACCTCACCCGCGCGGCGCCGCAGGCTCTGGAGGACTTCGCCGGGACGTTCAGTGCGCCGCTCCCGGACGCGGTGGGCGAGGTGCGGGTGCTGCTGGACACCTGCACGCTGGAGGTCTTTGCGGCAGGGGGGCGGCTGGCGTTCACGCAACTCCTGCTGCCGCACGAGCCGATCTCGGCGCTGCGGCTGAGCGGGGTGGTTGGGCGCGGCTGGACGCTGCGGCCCACCCAGGCGCCGTAGGGCCTCTCTGCCTCAGGTCAGGCCCCAGATGCGCGGCGGGGCGAGTTCCAGCACGTTCCCGGCCGGGTCGTGGAAGTACAAGCTCTCGCCCCGGTCGCCCCAGGCGTACCGCGTGACGTGCAGGCCGGCAGCGCGCAGCCTCGCCTCCCAGGTGTCGGTCTGGGGGGGGTCCAGGGTCAGGCAGGCGTGCCCGCCAGGCGTTCCGGCGTGCGGGGGGACGTCGCCGGGCTGGGCGCTGGCGCGCGGGTCGAAGATCAGCAGCATGCTGCCGTCCAGCCGGTAGAACAGGTGCCGCCCCGGGACCCTGCTGTGCAAGGTCAGGCCGAGCACCTCGCTGTAGAAGTGCTCGGCTGCGTTCAGGTCGTGGGTGTACAGGCAGGTTTCCAGGACGCGCATGGGCGCAGCTTAGGGCAGCAGCAGGCGGGGTTCGGGCGCGGGGCCCTGCGCGCGGCGCTGCACGTCGCGCAGGACGCTGGAGCCGTCGGCGTGGATGCCGTGCTTGCGGAAGCTGGTGGCGAGACTCTGGGCGTCCCGGGCGAGCAGGTCGCGGAAGTGCGGGTTCTGACGGGTTGACAGTTGCGGGAAATCAATGATGGTCACGGTGTCCTCCCACCAGAGCAGGTTGTAGGTGCTGTAGTCGCCGTGCGCGTACCCGAGCCGCAGCAGGTGGCCCATGCCGGTCAGGCTCTGCTCCCAGGCGCTGCGGGCCTGCTCGGGGTTCAGTGCGGCGTCGCTGAGGCGCGGGGCGACGTAGTCCTCGGTGCCGATCAATCGCATCAGGACGGCGGGGTACGTGGCGGTGTAGTCGTAGGGGTGGGGGCCGACGAGGGGTTCGGGGACGGGCAGGCCGGCCTGCCACAGTTCCCACAGGTGCGCGTACTCGGCGGCCACCCAGCCGTGCTGGAGCATCTCCAGGCCCGCGCGGGTGCGGCCCTCGATGGCGCGGCGGTCGCGGTCTTTGATGATGACCTGCCCGGCGCGGTACACGCTGTCGTCCTTGAAGGAGCGGGCCTGCAGGTCGCGGTAGAGCTTCACGAGGACGCTGCCGCGGGGGCCGCGGGCGACGTACGCGGTGGCTTCCTTGCCGCTCTTGAGTTCCGCGATGATCTCGGTGACGTGCCCCAGGTCCTTCAGGCGGCGGATCACGTCGTCCTGTTCGCTGTCCTCATCGGCGGTCATCTGGGCGAGCTGTCGCCTTCCAACAGGCTTTTTCTTGCCGCGCCGGCGGGGCTCGGCAGCGTCGGTCCAGGGGTCATCCAGCCAGTCCTGATCGGTCCAGTCCTGGTCGGATGGGTTGTGGGTGCGGGCGCTCATGGGCGCCTCCGGGGGTCAATCCAGGGTGTTGAGCCCGAAGGCAGAGGCGGCCAGTGGTGTTGCGTCAAAATCACTCCAGGTTGCGGAAACGAGAACTCCGTGCGCGGCGGTCTGGATTTCAGTGATGTTGGTCATAGCTGGCACCTCCTTTCGGTGATGGGTCAAGCGTAGCAGGAGAGCGTGGCGCGTGTCACGAAAGCGGGGAGGCTAGGCCATCACGCCTAGCGCCCGCTGGCTGACCTGGGCGGTCAGGCATGCGGGGCGGCGCACCTGTCTGCTGCGCACCGCCCCTGCTGCTGTTTCGCTGCGTTTACTTCAGCGTTTTGCTGATGTACGCGTTCGAATAGTAGTCGGTCGCTTTCGCGCCGGCCGGGAGTTTGCCCTGCTTCACCAGTGCGGCGACCGCCTTCGTCCACGCGGTGGGATTCATGGCGCCCAGGCCGTTCGCCTGCGTGTACGGGCCGGTCATCAGGGGCACGCTGGCCTTCAGGACGTCCAGGCTGCCGCTCGCGCCGAAGACGGGCTGCGCCAGCTTGAACGCGCGGGCGGGGTCGGCGACCGTGAACTTCAGGCCGCGCTGGCTGGCACGCACGACCTTCTTCGCCAGGTCGCCGGTCAGGCTCTTGCCGGTGCCGATCAGGCCCACACCGACCATCGGGTAAGCCTCCGTGACGTCCAGCGTGTACACCTTCTTGCCGCTGGTGCGGGATAGTTGCAGCACGTCGTTGTTCGCGTAACCCACGGCGGCGTCCACCCGCCCGGCGCGCACGGCGTCCACCTGCGTGAACCCGATGGAGTTCAGGCGCACGTCGCGGCCCTCGTTCAGGTTCGCGCTGTCCAGCAGCGCCTGAATGGCGTGGTAGGAACTGCCGAACGGCCCGGGAATGCCCACGGATTTCCCTTTCAGGCTCTCGGGTCCGTTCAGAGGCGAGAGGCTGAACACGGTCACCGGGTTCTTCTGGTACATCGTCATGACGTACCGCACGTCCGCGCCCTGGTTGCGCGCGAAGATCGCGTCCTCCGGGTCGCCCACCACGAAGTCCAGCTTGCCCTGCAGGAGCAGCGGCAGCAGCTGCGATACGTACCCGTGCTGGTACTTGACCGTCAGGCCCTCCGCCCGGAAGTACCCCAGCTTGTCCGCGACGTAGAAGGGCGTGAACTGCACGTCCGGGTTATACCCCAGGCCGATGTTCACGGTGCGCTGCGCGGACGCGGTGGTGGCCAGCAGGCCCAGCAGGAGGAAAGCGGCACGCTTCATGAGAGGCAGTATAGGCGGGGCAGCTGACCGCGCCGTGACCCGGCTTCCCCTGTCCTGATCCATCGGGGTGCCGGATGTGCCGGATTCGGAAGTCTGATGGGTCTGTGTGGGACACGCGCGCCGCGCGCCGCGTGTCATGCTCCGCGCATGGACCTGAACTCCTGGACGCCGGACGACAACGCCCGCCGCTTCGCCACGCTGATCGCCACGGCGTCCGCCGTGTTCACCTTCCTGGCCCTCTGGATGGGCGCCGCCTGGCACCCGCTGCTGGCACTGCTGCTGGCCGCGGTGGACGCCGTGATCGTGTGGGTGCTGGCCCGGGCCGTGCTGCGCGCCTACTTCCGCCGCTGAGCCGGGCGGCGCAGCATGAACAGCCGCGCAACGCCCGCCTTGCGTGGACGGGTGGTACACTCGGGGGCACGCCCGCACACGCCCCAGAAGGCTGGGCAGTGCCCGGCCGCGTGAACAGCGCCCAGGTGGCGGCGGCAGACAAAGGAGAAAAACCCATGACCGACAACAACGAGCTGCGCCCCGGTGAGCAGACGCCGGAAGAACTGCGTAACCTGATCCCCCAGCTGGAAGGCGAACCCGACGAGGACCCCGTGCTGGACGCCGAGGAAGCCGCCGCTGAAACCAGCGTCAGCGCTGAAGGCGCCGAGGGCGAGGAGGAATTCGAAGAGGAATTCATCGACGCCGACGAACTGATGGCCGTGCTGGCCGAACTGAAGGAACTGCTCGAAGCTCAGGGCAAGGAAATCCGTGGACTGCGCCGCGAGATGCGCGAGATGCGCGAAAGCCAGGGCCAGGGCGGCTTCCGCCCACGCGAGGACCGCGGCGGCTTCCAGGGTGGCGACCGCGGCGGTGACCGTGGTGGCTTCCGCCCCCGTGAAGACCGCGGCGGTGACCGTGGCGGCTTCCGCCCTCGCGAGGACCGCGGCGGGTACCAGGGCGGCGGCGACCGCGGCGGCTTCCGTCCCCGTGAAGACCGTGGCGGCTTCCAGGGTGGCGACCGCGGCGGTGACCGTGGTGGCTTCCGTCCCCGCGAGGACCGTGGCGGCGACCGCGGCGGGTTCCAGGGTGGTGGCGACCGTGGTGGCTTCCGCCCCCGCGAGGACCGCGGCGGCTTCCAGGGCGGCGGCGACCGTGGTGGCTTCCGTCCCCGTGAGGACCGTGGCGGCGACCGCGGCGGGTTCCAGGGCGGCGGCGACCGTCCCGCGTTCCGTCCCCGTGAAGACCGTGGTGGCGACCGTCCCGAGCAGGGCGGCGAGTTCCGCCCCCGCGCCCGCGCGGACCGTGGCTGGAACAACCGCCGCGACGACGAGTAACACCCAGACGTAAAGGGGGGGCCGGACGCACTGTCCGGCCCCCCTTCTGCTGTGCGGGTGCGTCAGGCGGTCGCTGCGTTCGCCGTCTGCACGCTGGGCGTGAGGTACCGGTCGAGCCAGTTCAGGTACTCCTCCAGGCGTGTGAGGCGGCGGTCGGGGCGGCCCGAGCGGGACAGTTCGTGGTCCTCGCCGGGGAAGCGCACGAAGCGGGTGGGCACGCCGTGCAGGGTCAGGGCGGCGTACCACTGCTCGGCCTGCTCGATGGGGCAGCGGTGATCCAGCACCGAGTGGACGATCAGGGTGGGCGTGCGGACGTTCTCAACGTACTGGAGGGGGCTCATGTCCCAGAGCTTCAGGGCGTCTGCGCGGCGGTGGAAGTTCAGGCCCAGCTCGTCCTCCCAGAAGCGCAGGCCGATGTCGCTGGTGCCGCCGAAACTCAGCAGGTTGCAGATGCTGCGGTCCGTGATGGCCACCTGGAAGCGGGTGGTGTGCGCGGTCAGCCAGTTGGTCATGAAGCCGCCGTAGCTGCCCCCCATCACCGCGGTGCGCGCGCGGTCCAGGCGGGGCTGGGCGTCCAGGCAGGCGTCGAAGAACGCCAGCAGGTCGTCGGTGTCCACGCTGCCCCAGCGGCCGTGAATGGCGTCGACCCACGCCTGCCCGTAGCCGATGCTGCCGCGCGGGTTGCTGTAGCACACGGCCTGGCCGCGCGCGGCGTACAGCTGGAATTCGTGCGTGAAGGCGTGCCCGTAGTCGGTGTGCGGCCCGCCGTGGATGCTGAGGATCGCGGGGACCGGTTCCGTGCCGCCGGGCAGCAGCACCCAGCCTTCACCCTCGCCCAGGTCGGTGGGGAAGGGCACGCGGATGGGCGTGCGGGCCGCGAAGGGCAGGTTCGCGTTCAGGTCCGTGACCTGCGTGCCGTTCAGGATCACCTCGGGGAAGCGGTCGGCCCGCTCGCGGATCAGGGCGAGGCCGCCGCCGCGCGCCGTGAAGGCCGGGATGACGCCCTGCGGGTCGTGGTCGAAGGGCGCCACGTGGCCGCTCTGGCCGTCCTCAGCGAGGGTGGCGGTGAACAGGCCGCAGCTGCCGCGCACGGTGCTGGAGAACAGCAGCGTGCGTTCGTCCAGCCACGTGGGCTTCTCGGGCAGGGCGCCCACGTGGCAGTCGCCGCCCACGGCGTTCCCGACCGGGTGGTCGTGCCCGGCGTCCAGGCGCACGGGGGCCGCGCTCCCGTGCAGGGGTAGGAGGTACAGGTGGGTGTGTTCGGTGTTGCCCTGCCCGGCGGGGCGGCCCACCAGCACGAAGCGCTGTCCGTCCGGGTGCGGCACGACGGCGTTCACGGCGGACGCCCACTGCGTGACCTGCCGGGGCGCGCCGCTGAGGGGCAGGTGCCAGACTTCCTGCTGCCAGTGCGCGCCGGCCAGTTCGTCCGTGGAGGCAATGAACAGCGCGCCGCTGCTGTCCGGCAGCCAGGTCACGCCGCCCAGTTCGACGTCGGGCGCGTGCCACTCCTGCACCTCGCCGGTGGGGACGTGCAGGCGGTGCAGGCGCGCGGGCCGTTCGGGCAGCCAGTCGCGGCCGTTGAAGCGGTAGCGGGGGCGGGTGATCACGCGGGCCTCGCCGCGCTCATCGCGTTTGTCCTCATCGTCGGCGGTGGTCGTGAACGACACGTACTGCCCGTCTGGGCTCCACTGGAGGTCCGAGACGCCGTTGCGGAAGCGGGTCATGACCTGCGCCTCGCCGCCCGACAGGGGCAGCAGGTGCAGCTGCGCGCCGTCCCCGACCTTGCGCGTGAAGGCCAGGGTCTGCCCGTCCGGGGACCAGCGGGGGCTGCCGTCGCGGCCCTCGCCGCGGGTCAGGACGCGGGTGCCCTGCGCGTCGGCCAGCCAGATCTGCGATTTGTAGCGGGGCTTGGCGAAGTCAGCGTCGGGCTTGCGGGGGTCGTCCTCCTCGGTGCGGGTCAGGACGAACGCGGCGCGCGTGCCGTCAGGGCTGACCTGCGGGTCGGAGGGGAAGACCAGTGAGAGCAGGGTCTCCGGGCCGGGGGTGGGCGGGGTCATGCCCCACAGTCAAGCACACAACTCTGAGCATCAGGGGACCCGGCACGAATGGGAACGCTTCCAAAACGTCGTCCAGGACGAACCGCAGCCCCTGCAGCAGTTCATGATCACTGCCTAAAGGGAAAGTGGAACGCGTCTTGCTATTTCCAAACGGACTTCGCTTACGCTGATCTTACCGGCCTATCCGGCTCTGCCCCTGACGCCAGCGAACGCTCCGCTGACGTTGCCGACCTACCCTGAAGCGGTTCTCCCCTCACCTGCTGGCGCCGTTCAACCGGCCGCTTTCCTTCTTCATTCCTTCCCCCGGAGGTCTGTCATGCACGAACTGTCCTGTTCCTGGGTCCCCGGTACCTTTGACGTTGTCCGCCTGCGGGTCGCTGGCCGCACCATCGAAATGACCAGCGCGCACCTCGCCCGCCTGTTCGGCAAGCAGGCCCTGCACGACTTGTACCTGAAAGGCAGCGCCAAACTGAAAATCGACGCCCAGCAGGTCGCGCTGCTCAGCTGACCCGCCCTCACCGCAGCGTTAGGCTCCCTTCACCGGAACCTGACGCTGTTCTGTGCGCCCCGTCCTCCGTGGACGGTAGCATCCGGGCATGACCAACCGCACCCCTGGAGGGGACCTTGCGGCCCTCATGGCCGACCTGAAAGTCCTGACCGAGCTTGAATCGCCCTCCACCGACCCGGTCGCCATCCAGCGGGTCATGGACGTCATCGAGGGCTGGGCACGCGACCTGGGCGCCAGAACGCATGCCCTGGGCGGCGGTACCCGCGTCTTCCACTTCGGCGTGCAGCCCGACCAAGCCGAGCGGCCCATCCTGGTGCTCACGCATGCCGACACCGTCTGGCCGCACGGCACGCTGGAGCGCATGCCCTGGCGCGAGGACGGCGACCGGCTGTACGGGCCCGGCACGTACGACATGAAAGCCGGGATCGTCGCGCTGTTCCACGCCCTGCGCGCCCTGCAGGGCGAGTGGCCCCGCGGCGGCGTGACCGTCCTGCTGTCCCCCGACGAGGAGATCGGCAGCCCCAGCAGCCGCGATCACATCGAGCAGGCCGCCCGCGCCGCCCGCGTGGCCCTGGTCGTCGAGCCGCCCGTCGCGGACACCCACGCCCTGAAAACCGGCCGCAAGGGCACCGGCACATACACCCTGACCTTCACGGGCGTGGCCAGCCACGCCGGGAACAAACCCGAGGAGGGCGCCAGCGCCATTACGGCCGCCGCGCACGCCACCCTGGACCTCCAGGCCCTCGCGCGGCCCGAGGCCGGCACCACCGTCAGCGTCGGCCTGATCCAGGGGGGCAGCGCCGTGAACGTCATCCCGGAACGCGCCACCCTCGACATTGACCTGCGCGTCAGCAGCCTCGCGGAAGCCGAGCGGCTGGACGCTGCCGTGCGCGCCTGGACGCCCCAGGACCCCCGCGTGACCGTGCAGGTCACGGGCGGCCTGAACCGCCCTCCCTTCGAGCAGGGCGGCGGCACCCTGGCCCTGTACGAGCAGGCCCGCGCCATCGCGCAGGACCTGGGATTCGACCTGACGCACGCCGTGGTCGGCGGGGGCAGCGACGGCAACTTCACCGCGCCCATCATTCCCACCCTGGACGGCCTGGGCGCCCCCGGGGACGGCGCGCACGCCCAGCACGAACACGTGCGCCTGGACCGCTGGCCCGACCACGTGCGCCTCCTGACCGAACTGCTGCGCCGCGTCTGACCGGCCCGCACAGACCCGGCGGGCGCCCTGGTCCATCAGAGGCGCCCGCCGCTGCCTGGAGGTGAGGCCGGATCAGCAGGCGGCGGCACCCACCGCCACGGCACTGGGCGCGGGGGCGCGCAGCAGCGTCATGAACTCCTCGGCGTCCAGCGGGCGGGACAGACCGTGCCCCTGACCCAGCGGGCAGTTCAGTTCGCGCAGCACGGCCAGGTGCGCCGCGGACTCGACCCCCTCGGCCGTCAGGTCCAGCGGCAGGTGCTGCGTCAGGCCCAGCACGGCGCTCAGCAGCGCCCGCGCGAACGATTCGCCGTCCCCGCCGGTCAGGTCCACGGTGCAGGACCGGTCCAGTTTCACGCCCGTGATCGGCAGGGAACGCAGCCGCGCCAGGTTCGAGTACCCGGAGCCGAAATCATCAATGCTGAGGCCCACCCCCACATCCCGCAGGTCCTGCAGCGTCCGCGCCGCCCGGTCATCCTCGTACAGCGACGCCGTTTCAGTCAGTTCCAGCTCCAGGCGGCAGGGGTCCAGGCCACTGTCCCGCAGCGCCTGCTGCACCACCTGCGGGAACTCCGCCTGCAAGAGCTGCACGGCGCTGACGTTCACGCTGACCGTCACGTCCGCCCAGGGCAGGGCGGCGCGGCACGCCTCGCGCAGCACCCACGCGCCGATCGGGGCGATCAGACCCACTCGCTCGGCCACCGGAATGAACTCGCCCGGGGAGACAGGGCCCAGCTGCGGGTGCGTCCAGCGGAGCAGCGCCTCGGCCTTCACGGGCCTGAGGTCATGCAGGCGGAACACCGGCTGGAAGTGCAGGCTGAGTTCCTCGCGGGTCAGGGCGAGACTCAGGTCCCGCGCCAGCAGCTGGAAGCGCTCGGTGGCGGCGTCATGCGGCTGGTAGCGGCGCACCTGCCGCCGCCCGGCGCGCTTGACGGCAGCCATGGCGCTGTCCGCGTGCCGCAGCAGTTCTTCCGGGTCGGTCGCGTCCTCCGGGTACACGCTCACGCCGATGCTGAGCGTGACGTCCATACCGACCAGCAGGCTGGGCCGGGTGGGCGCCAGCTGCAACAGGCGGCGCGCCTCCCACTGCGCGCTGCGGTCATCCGCGTCCGGGAGGAGCACCACGAACTCGTCGCCGCTCAGGCGGTACACGCCGCTGCCCTGCGGCGCGAGCCGCTGCAGTTCCTGCGCCACGCCGCGCAGCAGCTCGTCGCCCGCGGCGTGCCCCAGCGTGTCGTTCACGACCTTGAACGCGTCGACGTCCACGACCAGCACCGCGAACGTGCCGCCGCGGCCGGTGAGGTTGCGCAGCTGCTCGGTCAGTCGAACCCGGCCCGGCAGGCCCGTGAGCAGGTCCGTGAACACCAGTTCGCCCAGCACCCGCCGCTCGCCCTGCGCGCGGCCCAGCAGGTCGTTGCGCCGCATGAAGTGCGACGCCCCGTACAGGCTGACCAGGGTCGCCATGTTGATCTGCACGGCGGCGCGCAGCGCGTCGAGATTCACGGCGTGCCCCTGGAGTAGCGGCCACAGGATCAGCAGGGCGCTCAGGGCCGCCACGGCACTCACGCTCCAGTTCAGGGTGCGCCGGACCGGGCGGGACAGGTCCGTCATCATGGTCCAGGTGATGATGGCCGGCAGCCACACCAGCGTCTCCAGCAGTTCCGACAGGAGGGTCTGCGGGTCGCGGAGCAGCAGCGTCAGCAGCAGCAACTTGACGCTCATGAACAGCGTGCTGCCCGCCGTGAGCAGCAGCGTCACCCGCTGAAGGTCCCCCCAGCGGCGCAGCACCGCCACCCAGCTGAGGCCCAGCAGGCTGCTCATGGCCAGGTACAGCCAGGGGTCAACGTGCCGGTCCCACGCGTCCGGCCGCGCCAGCAGCAGGGCCAGCAGCACCGACACCTGAACGGCTGGCAGGCCCCACAGCAGCATGCGCCGCCAGGCGGTCAGCAGGTCTTGGTGTGCAGTGCCTTCGCCCATGATCTGTCCACTGTAATGAGGAATTTCACACAGATTTCATACGGCCCACTCAGGGGTCCGGGCGGCGGGGCCCGTATGCTGACAGGCGGAGGTTCCCGGCCTGTGTTCAACCTGTTCCGCAAGAAAGCGTCCGCCAACCCCTACGTGCAGCAGGACGACGTGCAGACGTACCGTGTCCGCGTCCGCACCCGCCCCCACGCCGAGGTGGTCGAGTTCCGCTTCACGAAGGGCGCGCACATCGGCATTGACGACGACGGCACGTACCTGTTCCGCAAACCCGTCGTGAGCCCGCAGCACTTCGACCGGGGTGAACTGCTCGTGCGGTTCGACCGCGGCTACCGCGTGACCGCCACCGAAGGGGAGAACGTGGACTTCATCCCCGTCAGCGACTGGGACTGACCCCGGGGCACGCGCGGCGCCCGTCACTTCACCTCGTAGAACGTCTCCTCGGTCACGCGCTGCGGGAACTTCCGGATGAAATCCACCGTGCTCAGCGCCTGCGTGCGGTGACACGCGATCGCCTGAAGTTTACGCACGATGAATCGCGTCACGTCGTGGCGCACGTTCGGCGGCAGCCACTCGGCCCGCAGCGCCTCGTTCTCCGGTGCGGTATCCGACGCGTAGTACCACAGGCGGGGCCGCTCACCCTCCGGCAGGGCGTCCCAGGCGGCCTTCACGGCGCGGTGCGTGGTCACGTGATCCGGGTGGCCGTTGCTGCCGTTCGGCGGGAAGGTCAGCACCACCTCGGGCCGCAGGCGCACCATCGCCTCGCGCGCCACCTCGGTCAGCGCCGCGAGTGGCTGATCTTTCAGGTACTTGTCCGGGAAGTGGTGATGCTCGAAGACACTCCCGCCCGCCTGCGCTTCGGGCGTGGTCAGCCCGATGACCTCCAGACACGCCGCGAGTTCCACCTCGCGCATCCGTGCCAGTTCCTCCGGCGTGTCGCACAGGCCCAGCGTGCGCCCCGCCTCGCCGCGCGTCAGGGTCACCAGCCCGCACGCGGCTCCGGCCTCCAGGTGGCCCATCAGCGTGCCGGACGCGCCGTACACCTCGTCGTCCGGGTGCGGCACGATCAGCAGCAGTTTCAGTCCGTCACTCATCCGCCCAGCATAGGCCCGCGCGTGCGTCACCGCGCGGGGCACGCCCCCGGTACGCTGCCCGTATGCGCCGCCCCCTGACTCTGCTGCCCTGTGCGCTGCTGGCCCTGTCTGGCACCGCTCCCGCAACCAGCTGGACGTACGCGCGGCTGTACGTCCTGACCGAGTACCCCACCAGTCCGCGTGAGCGGCCGGCCGAGCCCACCCGGGCACTCCTGCGCTGGATGACGCCCACGCAGACCCGCACGTTCGAGGACCCCCACCCCACGACGCCGGACCTGAAGGGCCTGAACGCCTTCGTGTCCGGCGTGGTGGGCGCGCCGGTGCAGGTGACCTGGGACCTGCTGCTGACCTTCGACGCGCTGGGCCGCGCCGGGTGGGAACTCGTGACCTGCGTGCCCTTCGAGAACGTCACGGGCGGCGCGTACCACGTGAGCAGCGAGTGCTTCTTCAAACGGCCCCGCGAGGACCACCCGGCCGGAACGGCGTAGGCGTGCTGGCGGATGCGACCCGGATCGGGCGGCCCGCATGATGGGCGCATGACTGCCCCACAGCCCTTCACGCTGCGCGAGCCGCGCAAACCCGACGACTTCGCCGAGATTGCGGCCCTGCTGAGCGCCGCCGATCCCGAGTGGCCGGTCACGCCGGACCTCCTGAGCGTCTGGGACGCCGCGCACGACCCGGCGCTGTACCGCCTTGAACTGGTGGCCGAGCAGGCAGGCCGCGTCGTGGGGGTGGGGCAGGTCGGGCATGATGATTTCGCCTTCGAGGAGTGGCGTTACTTCGGCGGCATCACCGTCCACCCGGACGCCCGCGGGCAGGGGATCGGGACAGCGCTGTACGGCGCGTTGATGGAATCCCTGCGGGCCCGGGGCGCGCAGGACATCCGCACCATGCTCAGCGATCAGGCGCACGACGCGCCGGGCCGGGCGTTCCTGGCCGCGCGGGGATTTACGCGCACCTGGGACCGCTTCGAGTCGCGCCTGCACACGGACGAGGCCGAGCTGGGCCGCTTCGACGACCTCATGGCGGCCGTGGCCGCGGACGGCGTGCACCTGCGGTCCACCGCGGACCTGGCCGGTGATCCGCAGCGGAACCGGCGGCTGTGGGAACTGGACTGGCGCCTCTTCCAGGACGTGCCGATGGGCCAGGCCCTCACCCGGCGGCCCTTCGAGGCATGGGTGAAGCAGGAACTGGACGACCCGACCTTCAGTCACGAGCTGTCCTTCGTGGCTGTGCGGCCTGGCGTGCAGGACCCGGAGACCGGCCCGTACGTGGGGTACAGCACCCTGATGCGCAACCCGGCGGGCTTCTACGTGATCGGCATGACCGGCGTGCGCCGAGAGGACCGCGGGCGCGGCGTGGCCAAGGCCCTGAAAGTCGCTGCGATGCGCGCCCTGGCCGCCGCGGGGGGCGGCGAGATCCGCACCTTCAACGACCCGCCCAACAAGGCCATGCTGGGCATGAACCGCGCACTGGGCTTCCGGCGCGGCCCCACCCGCAGCCGCTACGAACTGCACCTGGACCCCGTGACGGGCGAGCGCCGCCCCATCGACGTGCCGCCGGTGACCGCGTGACCGGGGCGGCCCCCACCCCCGCGCGGCCCGTCACGCTGCGCCCCGCCACGGACGCCGACCTGGGCGCTCTGGCCGCGCTGCTGAGCGCCGTGAACCCCCGCCACCCCTGGACGGCCGAGACGCTGCGGCGGGAACTGGACGCCCTGCGCGGCCACCCGCTTGGCCTGCACACCGCGCAGTGGCTGGCCGAGGATGACGCCGGGACCCTGCTGGGCGCCACGTCGGTGTGGCAGTTCGGCGGGATGTACCACCCGGACCGCTACCACGCCGAGGTGTCCGTCCACCCGGACGCCCGCGGGCAGGGCGTCGGCACCCGGCTGGCCGCGTTCATGGACGCGCACCTGCGCGGGCGGGGCGCGCGTGAGGTCCTGGCCGGCGCGTACGAGGACGAACCGCACAGCCTCCGCTTTCTGGAACAGCGCGAGTTCCGCGAGGTCATGCGCTTTTTCGACAACGTGCTCACGGTGGCCGACTTCAACCCGGACGCCTGGGCGCACCTCACGCTGCCCGGCGGCCTGCGCGCCGTGAGCGCCGCGGACCTGACGGCCGAACTCGGCGCGGACGCCGCCCGCCGCGCGTACTACGCCGGCTGGCTGGCCGCGCGCGAGGACGTGCCCCGCACCGGCGCGGCCACGCCCGTGTCCTACGAGGAGTTCCTGAAACGCCTCGACCGACCCGAGGTGCTGCCCCACGCGACCCTGCTGGCCCTCACCCCGGCGGGCGAGGTGGTGGCCGTGTCGGAACTGTACCGCGACCAGCACGACCCGCAGCGGCTGAACACCGGCCTGACCGGCACGCACCGCGGGTGGCGCCGCCAGGGGCTGGCGCTGGCCCTGAAGGTTGCCGCGCTGCGCGCCGCGCGGGACCTGGGCGCCCGGGAAGTCTGGACGGGGAACGCCACCACCAACCAGCCCATGCTGGCCCTGAACGAGCGCTTGGGCTTCCGGCCGCGCGTCGCGTGGATCGAGATGAAACGCGGCGACCTGGACGGGTGACGGGGGCTGGACCGGCCCCGAAGCAGGGGCTACGGCGGCCCTCCTGACCGGCCGAGACGCCTGAGGCGATGTGGTCGCGCGGGCTGTGGGGCAGTCGGCCGCTGCCTCACGGTCCCGCGCCGCGGCGCTGAACGCGGCTGGGCGCCCGCCACGACGTAAGCTGTGAACGTGCTGCTGAGTATCGACTGGGACGCCTTCTCCGGCACGCGGGAACTCGTGTTCGACGCGCCCATCTGGGGCACCCGCGACCGCGAACACGACCGGCTGGACGCCTGGCACGACCGCGTTCAGCGGCGCGGCGGTCAGGACTGGAGCGCCCTGGACAGTGACTTCCCGCTGTACCCCGGCTGGGAGGCCCTGCGCGCCTACGCGGGCTCAGGCCCGGCGTTCGTGACGCTCAGTCACGCTGACGCGTGGGCGTGGCTGGAACGCCACCCCGGTCTGGACGTGCTGAACCTCGACTCGCACCACGACCTGGCCAGCCGCAGCGGCGACCCCACCCGGGTCCGGCCCGGCAACTGGGCGGGCCTGGGCCTGGCGCGCGGCCTGATCCGCACCGTCACGACCCTCTATCCGGACTGGCACGCCACCCTGCCCGTCGCCGAGGGATTCGACCTGGACCGCACCTGGACCGAGGTCCGGCCCCTGCTGACCCCGGACCTGCACGGCCGCGTCCACCTGAAGCGGCAGGCGCGGCCCGGCGACGGCCTGCCCGACCCGGCGCAGGTCACGTCCGTGCTGCTCGTGCAGTCCCCGGCCTGGACCAGTCCCGCGCACGATCCGGCGTTCGGGGCGCTGGCACGCCACCTGACAGCGCAGCCCCTGGTGCCCCCATACCCCCGATAGGGGAGGACCGCTGGTCGTTCGACGTGACATTCCTCCATGCTGTGCAGAGCCGTTCATCACGCCCAGTTCACCCCGGTCAGCCGGGAGTTCACCGCGCCCCACAGGAGTGTCTCCGACCCCATGCCTGACTCGACCCCACCCATGGCCTACCAGGTCGGCGCGTTCGCCCTGATCCAGCATCAGGGGGCCTACCTCATCACCCGCCCCCACCACCCGCTCCAGCCGGGCGCGCAGGGCCTGCCCGGCCTGATCCTGAACGCCGAATCCGGCCTGAACCCCGTGGCGCTTCAGCTGCGGCGCGTGATCCGCGAGCAGCTGAAACTGGTCGTCAGTGAGCTGCGCCTCGCCGGGTCCTACGTGGCGCGCGGCACCCCCCACGAGCCGCGTCACGCCCAGCTGCACCTGATCTTCGGAACGGACTACAGCGCCGGGATTCTCGAACCCGATCCCGCGCAGGTCAGCGCCGCCGAATGGATTCCGGGCGCCGAACTGCTCGCACCCGGCGGCGCGCCCGACTGGCTCCAGAACGCCGTGCGCGAGTACGAGCTGGTCACGCCGCCCCCGGTGGCCGCGCCCGGGACGTCCCGTTCCCGGCTGGGCTTCATCCGCCGCCGCTGACCGGACCCCCGATCAGGCGCGTACGGCCCTGAGGACGGCGGGGGAGACCGCCTCCGGGCCGCTCAGGGACGGGCTCGGATCACGCCGTGGGGTTCGCGTCCACCCCGGCGTCCGCGCCGTCTTCACCGGGTTCGAGGGTCAGGGTGACGGTCTGCCAGTGGGCCGGGAGGGTCAGGCGCAGCACGCCACTCTCGGTGGCGAAGCTGGCGGCCCCCTGCACCTCACGCACGGGGCCCAGGCCCAGGACGTGCAGGGTTTCCCGCTGCTCGAACGTGCCCGCACTGCCGTCCGCCTCGCGGCGGATGGTGAGGCGCTCGCCCTGCCGCTCGCCCACCAGGCGGGTCAGGCGCCCGCCCGCATGGCCGTCCCCGGTGTCCTCGTACAGCTGGCCCACGAAGCCGTCCGGGGCCGCGTGAATCAGCCACGTCAGGCGCGCCCAGCAGGCCGAGGTCGTGTGTGGGGCGGCCTCGGTGACGGGCAGGGCCGTCCCGGCGCGCAGGTACAGCGGCAGGGTGTCCAGCGGGGCGTCCGCCACGACGTGCTGCCCGCCCGCGTGCACCGGCCCGAACTGCGACAGGTTGAACACTGCCGCCCAGCGTCCCGCCGGGAGGTACACCAGGCGCCGCCGGTGCCCGGCCCGCAGGACGGGTGCGACCAGCAGGCCCTCGCCGAGCAGGTACTGCGTGTCCTCGCGCGCGGCGTCCTCGTCGGCGGGCCAGTGCAGCGCCAGGGGCCGCAGGACCGGCAGGGCCGTGCGGGTCGCGGCGTGCGCCAGCGTGTATAGGTGCGGCAGCAGCCGGTAGCGCAGCTCCAGCGCGGCGCGGATCACGTCCGTGACGGCCTCCCCGAAGCGCCAGGGTTCCTGATCGGCGGTGCCCAGCGCCGCGTGGTTGCGCAGGAACGCGTACCCGACGGCCGCCTGGTACCAGCGGGCCAGCAGTTCCCCGGTGGTGTCCCCGGCGAAGCCGCCCACGTCCGCCGCCGCGAACGGAATGCCGCTCAGGCCCAGGCCCTGAATCATGGGAAGGCTCAGCGCCAGGTGCGACCACGTGGCGGTGTTGTCCCCGGTCCACACGGTCGCGTGCCGCTGAATGCCGGCGTACCCGGCGCGGGTCAGGACCCACGGGCGGATGTTCGGGCTGAACTTCGCGTAGCCCAGGCGGCTGGCCTCGCTCATGCCGTTCGCGTACGCGTTGTGGACTTCCAGGTGCGTGCGCGTGCCGTGCCGCGCGTCGTACGGCAGGGTCTTGCCCTCGGTCTCGCGCGGCTGGCGCAGGCTGAAGCACGCGGGCTCGTTCATGTCGTTCCACTGCCCCTGAATCCCGGCGTCCGCGAAGAATTTATGCCGCCCGGCCCACCACGTGACCACCTCGGGCCGCGTGAAGTCCGGGAAGACCGCCGGGTCCGGCCAGACCTCCCCGACCAGCACGTCCCCGCGCGCCGTGCGCACGAGGTGATCACCGCGCGCCGCTTCCTCGTACACGTCGTAGCCCGCTTCGACCTTCACGCCGGGATCCACGATGGGCACGAGCTTCACGCCCTGCGCACCCGCCTCCTTCACGAACGCGCTCAGGTCCGGGAAGTTCGCGCAGCTCACCGTCCAGACCTTGTACGCGTCCATGTGGTCGATATCCACGTACACGCTGTCCAGCGGCAGATTCCGGTCCCGGTAGCCCTGGATCACGGCGCGCAGATCGTCCGCCGTGCGGTAGCCCCAGCGGCTCTGCGCGGCGCCCAGCGCCCACAGCGGCGGCATGGGCGCGTACCCGGTCAGGTCCGCGTAGCGGCGCAGCACGTCCGCCGGGCGCGGCCCCGCCAGGACGTACACGTCCAGCTCCGGCCCCGAGGACGCCCAGCGCACCTCATTCGGGTGGGCGCGCGCCACGTCCACCTCCATCCGCCACGGTTCGTCCACGAACACCCCGTGCGCCTGGCCGCTTTGCACGACCGTCGTGAACGGCACGGACACGTACAGCGGGTCCGTCTCGGTGTGGTGCGGGAAGCAGTCGGTGTTCCAGAACGTCAGGTGCATGCCGCGCTTGTCCAGCGGCCCCACCCGCTCCCCGAAGCCCAGGTACATCGCGCCGTCCGGAGCGTCCAGGTTCAGGCGGGTGCGGCGCAGGTTGAACCGCTCCGCGTCCAGCGCGGGGCGCTGCGTAGGCGCCTCACCCGACCAGCTGTGCGCCTGGATGAGCACGCGCTGCGATTCGCCGCTGCCGGTCAGGACCCGCCACGCGCCCGTCACGCGGTCCAGCCGCAGCGACAGCCCGTCCCCGACGATCAGCACCTCGCTGCCCTCCTCCGTGGCGGTCAGGGGCGCGCCCATGGGTAGGTCCGGGCGCAGCGCGAAACTCCGCTTGGCGCTCAGGCGCGGGAAGCCCAGCGTGTTCGCGCGCGCTTCCGGGAAGAGGCGCGCCCGCAGCACCCCAGGGAGTGGCGCCGACACCACCAGCACGTCCGCGTCACCCCATACGCGCACTTCCGGTCCCTGATCACCCGACGCCACCTCAAACGAAGAGAACCTCATGATGCCGCCCAGCGTAACGCGCACGCCCGCGTCACCCCGCGCGGGGGATAGATGGCCCGGCCCTAGCCGACGCCCAGGAACTCGACCTGCACGCCGCTCTCGTCCGCCGCGCGCCGGGCGAGGTGCAGCTGCGCCTGCGCGCCGGGCCGCAGGGCGCGCTCCGGGCGCTGCCACAGCGCCTGCGCAACCCGGCTGGCCCGGCGCACCAGCAGCACCTCGCCCGGCCGGGCCAGCCCCACGGCGGCCAGCAGCGCCTGCGCGCTGGGCGGCACGTCGGAACTCAGGTCCAGCGGGACGTGCGCGGTCACGCGCTCACCGGGGCGGCGCAGGCTGACGCGCGCCTCGGGCTGCGCGGGCCGCTGCTCGATCAGCACGTCCGACCGCACGTCCAGCAGGCCGCCCGCGCCGCCGCCGCGCCGGGCGTCATTCGCCAGGTCATGCGCGCTCTGCATGTGCCGCCGCGTGCGGGGCGCGTACACGACGCGCAGGGTCACGCCGCGCGCCAGCGCCTCGGCCTGCACCTCGCGGGCGTCCTCGTCCAGCAGGGCGGGCCCGCGCCCACGCCCGACCGACGCGATCACCGCTTGATTGTCCGTGTGCACGGTCAGGGGCTCCCCGGGGGGTGCGGCGCGCACGGCCTCCAGCACGGCGCGCACCTCGGCGGCATTGTTGTCCGGCGCGAGCAGCTGACCCTGAAACCGGGCGGGCAGCGCGCCCGGGCGTAGCAGCACCAGGCCCCAGCCGCCCAGGCCGCGCCAGTGCCCCTCGGGGCTGGATTGTTCCTGCCAGCTGGCATCCACGAACGCCTGATTCACACGGGGATCCTCCGGTCAGGGAAAGAGAGGAGAGGTGAGGTGAGGGGCGCAGCCTGACCTGCATTGTGGCCGCTGCAGGCCGCGCCGGTCGTTGAGGATTCCCTCAGCATGCCCTGGTCCGCAGCATGCCGCGCGCCCCACTGCGGGCGGATCAGCCACCCGGCCTACGCCGCCAGCCGGGTGGTCAGTCGAGGGTGGTGTCCAGCGCGTGCGCCAGCACCTGCCGCGCCAGCCGGTGCAGACTGCGCGGATCGAACTCCCCGGCCTCCAGGCGGCGCAGCAGCTCGGGCTGCACGCGCGCGTCCCGCGCCAGCTGCACCAGCGGAATGCCCAGCAGGCGCCGCCGCCGGCCCAGTCTCACGCCTCCGGGAAAGGTCACGGTGTCCATGCACCATGATGCCCTGAGTGGGCGGGCCGGAATGGGATACTGACACCATGACCCACGCCGCTGACCCCGCCGGACTCGACATTCTCGACCTGTACCGCCAGGCCGGCGCGTACCACGAGGGGCACTTCCTGCTCGCCTCGGGCCGCCACAGCCCCAAATTCCTGCAGAGCACCACCGTCCTCCAGTACCCGCAGTACACCGAGCAGATCGGCCGCGCCCTGGCCGCGAAACTCCGCGAGGCGGGCATCGACGCGCAGCTGGTGATCGGCCCGGCCATGGGTGGCGTGGTGCTCGCGTACGAAACGGCCCGTCACTACGGCACCCGCGCCATCTTCGCCGAGAAGGACGGGATGGGCGGCATGAAGATCCGCGAGGCCTTCACCCTGACCCCCGGCGAGACCTTCGTGGCCGTCGAGGATGTCCTCACCACCGGCGGGAGCGTCCTGAAGGCCGTGCGCGCCGCCGAGGCCGCCGGAGGCCGCTGCGTGGGCATCGCGTGCATCGTGGACCGCCGCGCCCAGGGGGGCGACCTGGGCGGTTACCCGCTGGCGGCCCTGACCCGCCTGGTGTTCGACACCTACGCGCCGGACGAGGTGCCCGAATGGCTCGCGGCGCTGCCCCTCCAGGAGATCTGACAGACGCGCGGATCCCGCCCCCTGATCCAGCTTGGCCACTCCCCGCAGTCTGTCAGAGGCTGAACGCCTGCGTGGGAGGCGCGGTCCGCTGCGCCTCAATCAGGGTCAGGAAGATGTCCACGACGCGCGGATCGAACTGCGCGCCCCGCTGCGCGCGGATCTCCGCGACCGCCTCCGCGTGCGTCCACGCGGCCTTGTACGGTCGCGGGTGGGTCAGGGCGTCGTACACGTCACACACCGCGAAGATCCGCGCGGCCAGCGGAATCTGCTCGCCCCGCAGGCCGTCCGGGTAGCCACGCCCGTTCCAGTGCTCGTGGTGGTGCCGGATGACGTCCAGCGTGGCCGGCAGCAGGCCCTGTAAGCGCTGCGCGATCTCGAAGCCACGCGCGGCGTGCGCCTGCATGACCACCCACTCCGACGCGTCCAGCGGACCGGGCTTGAGCAGGATCGCGTCCGGAATGGCCAGCTTCCCGATGTCATGCAGCGAAGCGCCCTGCTCCAGCGCGTGCAGTTCCGTCTCGTCCAGGTCCAGGCGGCGGCCCAGCGTCCCGGCAAGTGCCACCACGCGCGCCGTGTGCCCCGCCGTTTCCAGGTCCCGTTCCTCCAGCGCGGCGCCCAGGGCGAGTAGGCCGCCCTGCACCGCCCGGCGCAGGTGCTCCAGCGCCGCCTGCTGCTCGAACGTGTGCCCCAGCCGCGAGGCGAGCGCCTCGGTCAGCCGCCGCGCCTGCGGGGTGATGACCCGCCACGTGTCGAAGTGCAGCAGGCTGATCACGCCCATCAGCCGCCCACCGTACCGGACGGGCACCATGAGGACGCTCTTCAGGCCCGCGTCCAGCCAGATGGGCAGCACGTGCGACTCGGCGGGGTAATCGTTGCTCCAGCGCGGCTCACTGTGGGCCAGCACCTCGGCCGTCAGGCCCCGGGGCCCGGAGAACGAGCGGCCCAGCATGGTGGTCACCATGGATGGAAAGTCGCCGTCTAGGCGGGCCAGCACGAACGTCTCCTCCTGCCGCTCCAGGTAGCAGCTGCCCTGAAAGCCCAGCACGGCGCGCGCCAGCGCCAGACCTTCAGTCAGGACTTCCTGCGGCGTGGCCAGCT
The DNA here is from genome assembly GCF_014647435.1 of Deinococcus radiotolerans. Classification (NCBI taxonomy): domain Bacteria; kingdom Thermotogati; phylum Deinococcota; class Deinococci; order Deinococcales; family Deinococcaceae; genus Deinococcus; species Deinococcus radiotolerans. The sequence goes on from NZ_BMPE01000005.1 coordinate 120,350, forward strand.
GCTCCAGGCGGCTGGTAAATTCCTCCACGCTGGCGCCCAGGCGGGTGTCGCGGCCCATCTGGGCGCGCTGCTGCTCCTTGTGCTCGTACATGGCGGCGTCCGCCAGGGCCAGCACGCGTTCCAGGGACGTGACGGCCGTGACGGGCGCCACGCCCACCGCAAAGGGAGGGAGCGTCTCGCCTTCCAGGTGCAGCCTCGCGGACACGGCGTCCAGCAGGGCCCGCGTCTGTTGGGTGCTGAAGCCCGGCAGGAGGAGAGCGAACTCGTCCCCGCCCAGCCGCGCGGCCAGCCCGGTTGGCTGGGCCGCGTCCTGCAGGGCGTGCGCCACACGCGTCAGGTACTCGTCCCCGGCGCCATGCCCGCCCAGGTCATTGATGGCCTTCAGGCGGTTGAGGTCGATGACCGCCACGCTCAGCGGCCCGGCCGCCTGCGCCAGCGTGAAGCGCCGCTGGAGGCCCTGCCGGTTCCACAGGCCTGTCAGGGAGTCCCGTTCCTCGCGGTCCCGCTGGCGCTGCGCCTCGTCCTGCCAGTCGCGGGCCTGCTGCAGGCTGCGGTGCAGGTGGCTGAACAGCAGCGTGATGGTCAGCAGGGCGCCCAGGGCGCTCAGGCAGGTCAGCAGCAGAATCAGGCGCAGGCCGGTGCCCATGGTGTCGGTCTCGCCGCTGCGCACGGCGCGCACCTGCCCGCGCAGGGCCGCAAAACTCGGGTCCACCTGCGTCCGGGCGAAGTGCGCGGCCTCCTGACGCTGCCCGCTGCCGATCAGCGTCAGGAGGTGCGCGGCCCTCTGCGCGTAGCCGGACACGGGCGCGCTGAGCCCCTGTTGCGGCGCGCCGGGCCGCAGCCGTCCCAGGAGTAGATCCGCGCGGCCCTGCTGTTCCAGCTGCGCGGCGTGCTGCCGCAGCTCCTGAAGGCTGCTTTGCGCTTCGGCCCGAAGCGCGTCGTCGAGCGTGCCGCGCTGCCGCGCCTGCCACGCCAGGGCGTTCAGGGCGAACGCGGCGGTGCGGGTGTCCGCGAGGGTCACGAGGGCCTGCTGGTGGCGGGCGACATCCTGAATGAGGACCGTGTTCAGCGCGGCGGACGTCAGCGTCAACGTGAGCAGCGCGTACAGCCACGCGGGCGCGCCCAGCAGGCTCGCGCGCAGGGCTGCCCGCCAGGGCACGGGGCGGTCGGGCCCGTGCAGGTTACGCGACATGCTGCCCATCATGACCCGCCAGGACTGTCCCCGCTCTGACACGTCCGTGCAGCGTCAGTCTGCGCCGCGCAGCGGGCGGGGCGGCGGCGCCTCCACGTGCACCGGCTGGCCCGTGACCGGGTGCGTGAAGTCCAGCGTCCAGGCGTGCAGGTGGTACCCCAGGTCCCCCGGCAGACCCGGCAGGTCCGGGTGGGGGAGGCCGCCCGGGCCGTACAGCGGGTCGCCCACCAGCGGGTGCCCGGCAGCGGCGAGGTGAATGCGGATCTGGTGCGGGCGACCGGTATGGATCGCCACGTCCAGCAGGGTGGCACCGGCTCGGCGTTCGCGGACGCTGGCCACGCTGCGCGACGGCTTCCCCTCGGGGCTGGCGGCGAACACGCGGCCCAGGCGCGGGTGCGGCACCGGCCCGATGGGCGTCCGGATGTCCAGTGTCTCCCACGGTGGCTCGCCCACAGCCAGCGCGCGGTACACCTTCCCCACTTCATGCTCCCGCCACGCGCGGGACAGCGCCGCGCCCGCCGCCCCGGTCCGGGCGAACAGCACTGCGCCGCTCGTGCCGCGCCCCAGCCGGTGCAGCGGACTCGCCCCCGGGTAGCGCAGCCGCACCTGCGTCAGCAGCGTGTGCGTCAGGAACCCGGCGCCCGGCAGCGTCGGCAGGCCCGACGGTTTGCTCACCGCGACCAGCGCGTCGTCCTCCAGCAGCACGGCGTAGTCCAGCGGGGCCGCCTCCTCCCGCCACGGCGGGCGGTGCCACACCACCACGTCCCCGGCGCGCAGCACCTCGTCCCCGCGCGCCGGCACGCCCCGCACCTCCACCTCACCCGCCGCCAGCCGCGCCGCCCACGTCGCCCCGTCCGAGTGCCGGTACTCGCGGGCCAGGAACGCCAGCACCCGCTCCCCACCCGCGCGCACCTGCGAACGGAACGCGAAACCACTGTTCGAGGGGGCGTCGTCGGACATGGGGGACAGGGTAAAGGGTGCGGCCGTTCCGCGTTCGACTTCCCCCGAAACCGTACACTGGCCGGTGATGTTTGGTTCGCCCTCTCCGAGAAGTCGCCCGCAACCGGGGCATCTGTATGACGTGGCCGTGGTCGGTGCCGGACTGGCGGGCACCGAGCTGGCGTGGCGGCTGGCCCGCGCCGGACTGGACGTGCTGCTCGTGTCGCAGGCGCTCGATCACCTGGGGAATCTGTACCAGCCGACCACGGCGGGCGTGACCTTCCCGGGCGGCAGTCTGTTCGAGGAGGTGCGCGCCGCACTACACCCCGACACGGATGGCTGGACGTTCCACCGGCACCTGAAGGCCCGCGTGGAGGAGACGAGCGGCATTCACCTCCTCCAGAGCACCGTCACCGCACTGGACGAGGAGGACACGCAGGTGGTGTTCTCGACCTGGGAGGGCCCGAAACTCCACGCGCGGCTGGGCGTGCTGGCCGTCGGCGCGTTCCTGAAGGGCCGCCTGCTCGTGGGGGACACCATGGACGAGGCCGGGCGCCTCAGTGAGGTCGCGTACGACTTCCTGGCGGACGACCTGATCGCCAGCGGCATCTGGCTGATCGGCAACGAACGCCGCGCCGAGGGCGAGGGCGTCGAACCGCTGTACGACGTGCGCTTCCTGACGCCCGCCCCCAGCGAACTGGACGGCTTCCGCGTGAACCGACTGGAGCGCGTGCGGATGCTGGGGCAGTGCACGCCCGGCGAGCACACGTATGACAGCGTGCTGCGTGACGCGGCCCGCCTCGCCGAGCAACTCCAGGCAGAGGTGCGCGCATGATCGCCCGCCTCGGTGACTTCCAGTTCCCCGACGCCGCCGCGCGCCTGTACCCGGACACCCCGGACCGCCCCTGGGTGCTGGAGGTCGGCTTTGGTGACGGGCGCTTCTGGCCGCATTTCGCCGCGACCTTCCCCGAGGCGCCCAACTACCTGGGCGTGGAACTCTCCGGCGTGTCCCTGCTGAAGGCGCACCGCCGCCTGCGGGACGCGGGCCTGGACAACGCGATCCTCACGAAGATGCCCGCCGATGTCCTCGTGCGGTCCGTCATCCCGCACGCGGGCCTGGACCTGATCGTCGTGAACTTCCCCGACCCCTGGCCCAAGGCCGGACACACCGACCACCGCCTCCTGCGCGTCCCGTTCTTCCAGCTCGCGGCCAGCCGCCTTAAGCCCGGCGGGATGATCCTGTTGACCACCGACCACGACGAGTACTTCGAGTTCGCGTGCGAGCAGGCCCAGGCCAGCGGCGTCATGCGCGTCGAGCGCACCGACCCGCCCGCCGCCGCGCTGGAAACCAAGTACGCCCTGAAGTGGCGTGACCTCGGCCTGGGCGTCAACCACGCCCGCTTCATGCCTACCGCCCACACGCCCGTCCCGCACGGGCTGACCACGCCCTACCCGGAGGACCCCACCACCGTGCCCCACGCCGTCCTGACCCTGCCCGATACCTTCAACCCCCAGGCCTTCGAGAAGGTCACCGAACGCAACCCCGGCAGCCGCAACGCGGACGAGGGCGGCGCGTGGACGGTCATCCTGCTCGACCTGTACGCCGGCCTGCGCCGCGACGGCTGGGTCGTCCTGGCCCACGTCGTGGAGGGCGAACTGACCCAGGAGGTCCTCATTGGCATCACCGCCCGCGAGGACGGCACGCACCTCGTGCGCCTCGCCAAGTTCGGCGGGCCCATCATCACGACCGGCGTGAAGGCCGCCGTGGGCGTCGTCACCCGCTGGCTGGAGGCTCAGGGCGCCGTCGTCAAGCACCACGGGTACTGACGGGCCGGTGCGCTTCACGACCGAACCCATGAGCGTCCTCCTGCCTGCCGTGCGTGACCGGTTGCGCGCGGCGGGCGAGGCGACCTTCGAGGTCCCCGACCCCGACGCGGGCCTGGGCCGCTACGCGGGCGAGGCGACCCCGCACGGCACGCACCGCCCCTGGAGCACCTGGACGGACCTCGCGGACCTGCTCGGCGCGCACCTGCTGACCCCGGACAGGGCAGGGGAGGGGCGGGTGCGCCTGACCCTGCGGGCCCACGCCCCGGCCCGCGACCCGGATCACGCCGGGTACGGCCCGGACGGCGACTGGGCCCGCGTGAACAAGCTGGAGGACCCCATCTTCCTGGCGACGTTCGTCGAGGCGCTGCGCCGCGTGAACCCCCCCCAGGGCGGGCGGGTGCTGGCCCTGGGTGTGAACGCCGGGCATGAACTGGACGCCCTGCCACTCGCCTTCCCAGACCGCACCTTCGAGGTGGTGGGCGTGGACCTCGACCCGGCCGCCGCGCAGGCGGCCCGCGAACGCCATCCCCAGGCGACCATCCACGCGGCGGACGTGAACGCCCTGCCCCTGGAACTGGGCCGCTTCGACCTGATCCTGGCCCTGAGTCTCCTCCAGAGCCCTGGCGTGCGGCAGGACGTCCTGCTCGCCACGCTGCGCCGCCAGCACCTCACGCCGGGCGGCGGCCTGATCCTGGGGTACCCCAACGCCCGCTACCGGGACGGCACCCTCTCGTACGGCGCGCGCATGCGCAATTACGCCCGCCCGGACCTGAGCCTGCTCGCCGCCGACGTCACGAACGCCCGGCGCGGCCTCCAGAAACACGACTGCAAGGTGTTCGTGACCGGCAAGTACGAGGTGCTCCTGACCGCCATTCCGGCCCACACGACCACGCCTACCGACCTGGAACTGTAGACGCCGAACTGCTGAAGCGGCGCGCCCCTCGCACGGGAAGCGCGCCGCCAGAGGACGCAGCCTCAGCCCTTGGTCAGGATGCGCACCGTGAGGATCTGATCCGCTACGGCGCCCGCCACCTCGGCGTTGTTCTGGTCCATGGTGCGGGTCAGTTTGGGCAGCAGGTCGTCACCGGTCACGACCTTCCCGAAGATGGTGTGCTTGCCGTTCAGGAAGTCGGTCGGTTCGAAGGTGATGAAGAACTGGCTGCCGTTCGTGGCCGGGCCGCTGTTCGCCATCGCCAGGATGCCACCGCTGTTGAAGGTCAGTTTCTGGCGGAATTCATCCGCGAACTGGTAGCCGGGACCGCCAGTGCCCCACTCGGCCTTCTGAGCTTCATCCACGCTCTTGGGGTCGCCGGTCTGCGCCATGAACCCGTCGATCACGCGGTGGAAACGAATGCCGTCGAAGTAGTGGTTTCGGGCCAGGAACACGAAGTTGTTGACCGTGACGGGCGTCTCCTGCTCGTACAGGTCCGCCAGCATCTGCCCCTTGCTCGTATCGATCAGCGCGTAATAGTCCTTGCCGTCGGTCAGGGCCATGTCCGGCTCGGCCTTGAACTCGCGCTTGGGTTCGGTGGTCAGGAACGGCACCTCGGTGTACCCGGCGGGGACAGGGCCGGGTTTGGTGACGGCGGCTGCGTCGGTCTTCGTGTCCGTGGCGGGCGTCTCGGTGGCCGGGGTGTCGGTCGCGGGCGTGGTGGTGTCCGTCGCGGCCGTGTCCGTCTTCGTGTCGGTCGTGGTCGCGTCGTCCTTCTTCTGGCAGGCGGTCAGGGCCAGCAGGGCCGTGAGGATCAGGGCAGCGTGTTTCATGGTCCGTGACAGTCTAGCGGCCCCCGCACGCCGCGCGTCACCCGAAGGGTGCACCGCCCGCCGGGGCAGAGGGCCGCGCGGTAGACTACTCAGTTGATGATCGTGACCATTGATGGCGTTGCCGCCAGCGGAAAATCCAGCGTGTCCTCCGGCGTCGCGCAGGCCCTCGGCGTTCCCTACGTCAGCAGCGGCCTGCTGTACCGCGCCGTGACCCTGCTCGGCCTGAACGCCGGAGCTGACCTAGCCGACGCGGCCACGCTGCTCCCTCTGCTCTCTGGCGTGCGCCTCGAACCCCTCGCCAGCGGCAACCGTGTCTGGAACGCCGGTGCCGACCTGACCGCCGACCTGCACAGCACCCGCGTGGACGCTGGCGTCAGCACCGTGGCTGCCATCCCACAGATCCGCCAGTGGGTGGACGATCAGCTGCGCGCCCTCCCCGCTCCCCTCGTTGCCGAAGGGCGCGACATGGGCACCAACGTCTTCCCCTACGCCCAACACAAGTTCTACCTGACCGCCAGCCCCCGCGTCCGGGCCGAACGCCGCGCGAAGGAGCGCCCCGAGGACATCCCCGCCATTGAGGCCGCCCTGACCGAACGCGACCGCCAGGACACCACCCAGAGTGCCCCCGCCCCCGACGCCCGCGTGATCGACACCGGCCCCCTGACCTTGCAGGGTGTGATTGACACCATCCTTGAACACCTGCGCTGAGGCACAACGAAAACGCCGCCCCGCTCAAACGGGGGCGGCGTTGCGCGTATCAGGTTACTGAGGGCGCGCCACGGTGAACTGCTGGCTGGTGTAGGTTTCAGTGTCACTGGCGACGCTCTCGTCACCGAGTGCCTTGAGCACTTTCACGCGCAGCTGGTAGGTGCCGTTCGCTGCCGCGCTCCCATTGCTGAGCTTGCCGTCCCAGCTGTAGGTGTTGTACGCGTCGCAGGTGCTGCTGGTCTTGGACACGTCGTTGGTGCAGTTACGGCCCAGGTACTCCTGCTTCAGCAGGGTGTCGACCACGGCGCCGTTGCCGTCGAGCAGTTCCATGGTCAGCTTGCGGGCCTGGTGCGAGATCTGCGCAATGACGTACGGGGCGTCCAGGGTCAGTTCGTTGGGCTTGGTCGAATCGAGTGCAACCTGCTTGAAGGTGTAGTCGATGGGGTTGGCCACCGTCTGCCCCTCGGTGTAGTAGGTGTCGGCCACGTCGTCACCCAGCGCGGGGAAGTCCTGTGACTTGCCGCCCACGATCAGGTTGCCCAGCACCTGGATGCTCTGGTAGTCCCCCACGAAGCCGCCGTAGGGCACCACGATGTTGGGGCTGGTGGTGCTCTCCAGATCCACGTAACCGCCGTACTGGGCCTTGTCCGCAGCGCCAGCAGGAGGCGTCACCACGACGTTCAGTTCCACCTCGCTGAAGGGAGGCACGATGATCTGCACGCCGCTCGCGGTATCAGCACTCTGACCGTTGATGGTCATGGTGGCGTACTTCTGCACGGGGGTCGGCGCCAGGGTGGTCCCGCCAATCGTCAGGGCGGGGTAGTTATAGGCGGTGTACACCTCGCGGCGCGCGCCGGTGTTCTTCAGAACAACGACCTTGCTGCGCGTGGCGAAGGTGGCGCTCTCGCCGAGGCTCAGCTTGGCGGGGGTGGCGCGCACCGAGTTGGTGTAGGCGTTCACGATGTTGATCATGCCCGCACCCTGACGCTGCGCGTAGTCGGGCAGGCCCGTCACGAGGGTGCTGCCGTTCAGGTACCAGCGGAGGCTGGCGGTGTTCATCAGCATCGTCCGCATGTCTTTGGCGGCCGTGTTGGGGTAGGCCTGCAGCAGCAGTGCTGCGGCGCCCGCCACGTGCGGGGAGGCCATGCTGGTGCCGCTGAGCACCTCGTAACCGGCGGGATCTGCGCTGAGCGGGTAGGTACTGTAGATGTTGCCGCCGGGGGCACCCAGATCAGGCTTGAATTCCAGCTCGGCGCTCATGCCGATGGAGCTGAAGCTGCTGGAGGCGTTGGCGGTGGGGTTGTTGACGCTGACCTTGCTGCCGTCGAAGGTCATGCTGACGCCAGCAGCGATCAGGCCGTCGATCTTGGCGCCGTCGGTGTCGCTGATGGACACCACGGGGATCGTGATAGCAGGCGTGCCAGCCACCGTGGGGCTGATGTACCCGGCGGCGTTGTTGTACAGGATGACGGCGCTGGCACCGGCGTCCTGGGCGTTCTTGGCCTTCTCGTAGAATGAGCAGGTCCCGCGGCGGATCAGGACGGCCTTGCCGGTCAGGCTGCCGGCTGCGAAGCCGCCGCTGGCCGTGCAGCCGTCGTTGGTCGTCGTGGTGGTGCTGCCGGGTTTCTTCGTGATGGGCAGGTTGGTGCCCAGTGTGGGGGCGGGAGCGCCGGTGGCGGTGTAGTAGCCGACCTTGGTGCCGTTGGAGAGGGTGAAGCCTTCTAGGTCGATCTTGGCGTTGTCGACGGAGGCGACTGAGATCACTTGATCGCCCATGGTGGGGCCGCCCATGCTGTAGGTGCCGCTGGCGCCGCTGTTGCCTGCGGAGGCGACCATCACGACGCCTTTTTTCACCATGCGGTCAGCGGCTTTGGCCAGCGGGGTTTCCTTCCAGTTGTCGAAGGCCGACCCCAGGCTCATGTTCACGACCTGCATGCCGTCCTTCACGGAGCGTTCCATGGCGGCCAGGATGACGTCGTCGTACGAGCTGCCGCCGCAGCCGAAGATGCGGTAGGCGCCGAAGCTCACTTCGGGCGCGACGCCGGCGAAGGGGCGCCCGTCACGGGAGTTGCCGGGATCGTACCCGCCGATGATGCCGGCCACGTGCGTGCCGTGTCCACCGCAGTCGTCGGGATTCTCGTCAGGGACCGGCACGTACTTGCTCTCCTTGCCGTAGTCGTCACCCACGAAGTCATAACCAGCCACGATGCGGCCCTTGAAGGCGGGGTGATCCACGTCGATGCCGGAATCGATGACGCCGACCTTGACGCCCTTACCGGTCAGGCCCAGTTCGTTCTGGGCGATGTCGGCGCCGGTCATACCCTTGGCGTAGAACATCTCGGGGGTCACGGTGGCATTGAGGTCCACGGTGGTTTCCGGTGCGTCCACCCGGTGAATCGGGTAGATGCCCAATACGCCCGGCATCTGAGAGATGCGGCCCATTTCGCTGCTGCTGGCCTGCACGGCGAAGCCGTTGAACAGCGTCTGGTAGGCGCTGATCTCCTGGTACTTGATGCCCTGTTTGGCAGCCTGAGCGCGGAAGGTGGCCTGCTGGGAACCGACACTCTGGCTGCTGAGGCTGGTGGGATCACCTTCGAGTTCCACGAACCAGCGGTCGGTGACGACCTGGGCCGTCTTCAGGAGGGAACCGTCGTGCTGCGCGGTGGTGGTCGTGGGCGTATTGCTGGTACCGCAGGCGCCCAGCAGCAGGGCCAGGCTCAACAGGGACGCAGTTTTCAGGGTGTTCTTCACGTGGGACTCCTTGGGGGCGCCTTAGCGGCGGCTCAGGGCGATCTGGTAGGTGTTGGTGACTTTGTCGTCGGTGGCCGTGGGGTCGTCGTGAATGTCGAAGCTGGTGATGACGACGGTGTACGTGCCGGTTGCGGGGACGTTGAAGCGGATTTCGGATTCAAGTCCGGCGCCGCTGTCATCGTCTTTTTCCAGGATGGTCTTGCCGTCGGGCATCAGGATCATCACGTAGGGATCCAGGGTGCTGGCGGCGTCAGCACTGACGCTCTGAACGGTAAGTTTGAGCATGTCACCTGCGGCCGCGTCGAACTTGAAGTAGTCCATGTCGCGGGCCTGGCCGGTGATGAAGCCCTTGGCGCTGCTGCCGATGCTGATGGCCGTGGCGGCCGCCACGCTGTCGTTGGGTTCATTGGCGTCGGCGATGGCGACCGTGAAGGGCGTGGTGCCCTGCTGGGTGTTGCCCTGCGCGTCGAAGGCTTTGGCGGTGATGGTGTGGGTGCCGTTGTCAGCGAAGGCGTAGGCCTTGCTGGTGGTGTAGGGCGCGTCGGTGTCGGTGGCGATCAGGGTACCGTTGTCGTAGAACTCGACCTTGGTCACGCCGACGTTGTCAGTGGCGGTCGCCGTGAAGGTCGCGGTACCGGCCGCTTCAAGGCGGGTGGGGGCCGCAGCGACCGTGACGGTCGGGGCGACCGTATCGATGTTGACGGTCAGGGTGGTGGTGGAACTGGTGGTCTGACCCTGCGCGTCGAAGGCCTTGGCGGTGATGGTATGGGCACCGTTGTCAGCGCCGGTGTAGGCCTTGCTGGCGGCGTATGGCGCGTCGGTGTCGGTGGCGATCAGGGTGCCGTTGTCGTAGAACTCGACCTTGGTCACGCCGACGTTGTCAGTAGCGGTCGCCGTGAAGGTCACGGTGCCGGGTGAGGTCAGGGTGCTGGGGGTGGCGGTCACGCTGACGGTGGGGGCCGTGACGTCGATGTTCACGGTGACGTTGGTGGTGGCCTCTGCGGTGTTGCCCGCCGCGTCGCTGGCCACGGCTCGGTATGTGACGGTGCCGTTCTGTGCGCTGCTGAGGCTGCTGGTGGCGGTGTAGGGTTCGGCGTTGTCGCTGCTGATCAGTTTGGTGCCCTGATAGAAGTCGACTTTGGTGACGCCGACATTGTCCTTGGCAGTGGCGGTCAGGGTGATGTCGCCGGCCGCGGTGAGGGTGGCGGGCGTAGCGGTGAGCGCAATGGTGGGTTTGGTTGCGTCTGGTGTGGGTTGGGGCGCGCAGGCGCTCAGGAGGGCGCCGGTCAGGGCCAGAAGGGCGAATGGAATGGATCGCTTCATGTGATCTCCTTGAATGCCCATGCAGTGCCACCTCCTGCATCCCTGGATATCTAGGGAAGAGGTGAGGGTTGTCTGGGCTCCTGGGTTGACGCCAGGGATTGTGTTGCTATGGGTGTAGATCATACGCGCCCCCCTGCCTGGGGGCAAGGTTCGTTCACCACAATCTCAGATTGGTCTCAGTGCTACTTGAGCGCTCCGCGGTGCCGTGGTCCACGAGAGCTGCATGGTTATGCGATTTCCTGACACAGTCATCTCGTGTGGTGTGTAGTCAGAGCAGTGTTCTGATAAGAGACGGAAGGTGAGTCTGGGCTGTGGGAAGGCTGAAGTGGGGAACGTCGCTGGGGACGCTATTCGGCGCACCGTTCGCCCGTACCTTGAAACCATGACTCGTCTCCGCGTTCTGCCCGTGTTCGCCCTTGCGCACATGACCGGGGCGCTGGCGCAGTCACAGGCGGCGCTGGATGCCGTGGACGCCCGTCAGATGAGCATTCCTGCGGCCCGCACGACCTTCCAGAAGGGTGGGTATCCAGGCAGTGCCCTGACGGTGCGTCAGACGCTGGCGCCAGGGGTGAATTACACCCGGCAGGTTGTCAGTTATCAGTCGGAAGGGCTGCGGATCAACGCGCTGCTGACCGTGCCGCGCGGTACGCCGCCAAAGGGTGGGTGGCCCGCCATCGTGTTCAACCACGGGTACATTCCACCCAACGTCTACCGCACCACGGAGCGGTACGTGGCCTATCAGGATGCGTTCGCACGGGCCGGATTCATCACCCTGAAAAGCGATTACCGGGGGCACGGCAGCTCACAGGGCGAGCCGCTGGGTGGGTACTACGCGCCGGGCTACACCACGGACGTGCTGAACGCCCTGGGCAGCCTGAAACGCGACCCGCGCGTGAACCCGGCGCGGATCGGGATGTGGGGCCACTCCATGGGCGGCTTCCTGACCCTGCGGGCCATGGTCATTGACCGCAGCGTGAAGGCCGGGGTGATCTGGGCGGGTGTCGTTGGGGACTACGATCAGCTGATGAACAGCTGGACGCGCCGCGCGCCTGTCCCGGCCAGCATCCCGCCGCAGGTCCTGAACCTGCGCAAGCAGGCGGTCGCGAAGTACGGGACTCCCCGCGCAAATCCCACCTTCTGGAAGACCCTGAGCGCGAACACCTATCTGCGGGACCTGGGTGGACCCGTTCAGCTGCATATCGGCACGAAGGACGAGGACGTGCCCGTCGCGTTCCACACGGCCCTGGCCGGGCAGCTGCGGCCCCTGGGTAAGCTGGGCGCGAATTACGTCTACCCGGGGGACAATCACAACCTCTCGGGGAACCTGCGCGTGGCCCTCAGCCGCAGCGTGCAGTTCTTCAAGGACCGCCTGTAGTGCGCGCGTTGGTCAACCTCACGCTGCTGGCCCTGCTGGCGGGCGCCGGGTACGTGGCGCTCACGCAGCAGGACGCGCTGCCCCTGCGTGTGCCCTGGAAGCCGGCCCAGTCTGCTGAGCCCACCCGACCGGACGTGACAGGTTCGGAGGGCCTCCTCCAGAACCTGAGTGACACTGCCCTGAAGGCCGCGGTGGCCCGCAACCCGGTCAGCATTCAGGCCCTGAAGGCCCGCGAGTATCCGGGTAGTGCGCTGACGGTGCGTCAGACTCTGGCGTCAGGGGCGAATTACACGCGGCAGGTCGTGAGTTATCAGTCCGAGGGGCTGCGGATCAACGCGTTGCTGACTGTGCCGCGGGGCGCGCTGCCGCGGGGGGGTTGGCCGGCCATCGTCTTCAATCACGGGTACATTCCACCGGCCGAGTACCGCACCACCGAACGCTACGTGGCGTACCAGGATGCCTTTGCCCGCGCGGGGTTTGTCACGCTGAAAAGCGATTACCGCGGGCACGGCCGCAGTGAGGGAGAGGCGCAGGGCGGGTACAACGACTCGGGGTACACCGTGGACGTCCTGAATGCCGCCGCCAGCCTGAAACGCGATGCGCGCGTGAACCCGGCCCGGATTGGCCTGTGGGGTCACTCCATGGGCGGGCAGCTGAGCCTGAAGGCCATGATCGTGGACCCCAGCTTGAAGGCCGCGTCGCTGTGGGCAGGGGTGAACGCCAGTTACGACGTACTGGCCACCGACTGGAACCCGCGTCCCGGTCAGCCCCGGACGCTGGACGCCCTGAACCGCCGCTATCTGCGCCTCCTGAGCCCCAACGCGTATCTGAGGGAACTGAATGGGCGTCCCATTCAGCTGCATCACGGCACGAATGACCAGGACGTGCCGTACGCCTTCCAGAAGAACCTCGCGGATGACCTGCGGAACGCGGGGCAGGGCGTCGAGGCGTACCGTTATGACGGGGACAACCACAACCTCTCCGGGAATCTGCGCGCCGCGCTGAACCGCAGCGTGAAGTTCTTCCAGAAGAACCTGTGACGATCACTCCACCCAGGTGACCTTCTGCGCCAGCGGCGCCCGCTGCGCAGACGGTAACTCGCCTGCCGGGTAGCCCAGCACCAGCAGGCCCAGCAGTTTCGGCGCCCCGAGCGCCTGGGCGGCCACGGGACTGACCATCACCGGGCCACTCACCCACTTGCCGACCAGCCCGAACGCGGTGGCCGCCAGCCACATGTTCTGCGCCGCGCACGCCAGGGCCGCCTGCTCCTCCCACTCGGGCATCTTGGGTTTGTCCGGCATGTGCAGTTCCAGGCTGATCCACAGCGGGGCCCGCCATGCCCGCGCCCGCTGCGCCTCCAGGGCCGCGCCGCTGTCCCGGTCCGGGGCGCTGCCCGCCGCGTACGCCTGCGCGAACACCTCTGCCAGCTGCGCGCGGCCCTCTCCCGTGAACACCGTGAAACGCCACGGTTCGGTCCGCCCGTGATTCGGTGCCCAGGTGCCCGCCTCCAGAATGGCCTCCACCACCGCGCGCGGCACCGCGTCAGGCTTCAGCTGGCCTATATCCACCGTGCGGCGCGAACGGATGACGTCCAGCACGGTCAGGGCAGCGGCAGGGAACGGAATGTCCAGCGTGGTCATGACCCCACTATGCCGCGCCTCACCGCGCGCCGCGCCACGCCTTCCCGGCCAGGATCAGGGCCTCACGCGGGCGCTTCAGGTACGCCCCCAGGAGCGCCCCCCCCAGCGCCGCGGCCAGCAGGACCGGTTCAGCAATCACGCCCGGCACGAACACCAGCAGATTCACCGCGACGCCCAGCGGCGCCACCAGGGTCTCAAAAACGCGGCGCAGCACTGCCGCTGACCGGACAGATCGGCGCTGCACCACCCGCTGCCCGATCTCAAGAAGCGTCAGTTCCAGCGCCAGAAGGGCCGGCACAGCCCACGTGAAGGCGCGCGGCCCGAACAGCGCGGGGAGACCCGGCCAGCCACACGCCAGCCACGTCAGCACGCCGACGATCACCCCGACACGCAGGACCGCCGTCCACACCGGACCGGGCCCTCGGGTCCGCTCGGTCAGCAGGCGGCGCACCCGCTGGTCCCGTTCCAGCCACGCCACGTCCGCCCGGGTGAAAAACTGCGCCTCCAGCGCCGCGCGCACCTCGTCAGCTGGACCCAGCGCCACCAGCGCCGCCCGGATGCTTGCCGCATCAGGCTCACCCGGCGCCGTGGCGTCCAGCACGTGCCCGGTCAGGTCCGCCCGGATGCGCGCCGCTGAATCCTCCGGGAAGGGCGCCGTCACCGTGTCCAGGTAGGCGGCGAGGTCCAGGCTGAGCGCGTCCGTCGTCATGCCTGCGCCTCCAGATTCAGGGTGCGACTGACGCGCCGGGCGGTCAGGTGCGCGTCCCAGATCACGCCAGCGGACACCACGGGCAGCAGGCACAGGGACACCAGAGTGAGGAGGTCCCTGTCCGGGGTGAGCAGGGCCGTGACCCACTGGCTGAGCATCAGGCCCAGCATCAGGAGGCGTGCCCCCAGCGTCCAGCGGTACGGGTCCGGCCGCCGCCACGTCAGGGCCGTCAGACCCAGCATCAGGGCGAGGCCCGTCAGGGGGCCCGGCAGGTGCCGGATCAGGTCGCCCCTGTCCTCCAGGTTGTTCCAGATCATCAGGCCGGCGTACCCCACCTGCACCGCCAGCAGCGTTCCCCACAGCCGCCGGGGTGGACGCTGGTACTGCTCGGCCAGGTCCTGTGTGGCGTACGTGCGCCGCAACGCGCGGTTCACGTGCGCCGGGTCGCCCAGACTGGCGACGGCCTGCGCCTCGGTCAGGCCGCTGTCCAGGGCGTCGTGAACGTGCGCGCAGTACTCCGCGCCCACGCGGTCCCGCGTGGCGGGCGTGAGGTCACGCAGCGCCTCCGCCAGCCAGCCGGTCAGCGCGGCAGTCATGCGTTTCCGCCCAGGACGGCCTGAACGGCACTGACCTGCGCCTGCCAGTCGCGGCGGGTGCGGGCCAGGGCGCCGCGGCCCTTCTCGGTCAGGTGATACTCGCGCCGGACCCGGCCGGTCACCTCCCGTTCGTGGCTCTCAATGAGCCCTTCGGCTTCCAGGGCGTGCAGGGCGGGGTAGAGGGTGCCTTCGCGGGCACGCAGCAGGCCGTCACTGCGGGTGTTGATGGCCTGCGCGATGGCGTACCCGTGTTCGGGTTGTCGGTCCAGGACGGCCAGGATGAGCAGGCGGAGTTGCTCGCGGGCATTCATACCGGCACGATACCTCTGGAACAGATGCATCTCAGGCCGATGTATCACGACTGGGCTCAGGCCACCGGCAGACCGTACGCCCGGCGGGTATTCGCGTCCGTCGCCGCCTCCAGCTCCTCCGGACGCAGGCCACGCAGGGCCGCGATGAACTCCAGCGTGTGCCGCACGTACCCCGGCCGGTTGGGCTTCCCACGCTTCGGAACGGGCGCCAGAAACGGCGCGTCCGTCTCCAGCAGCATCCGCGCCAGGGGCAGGCCACGCGCCGCCGCCTGAATCTCCTGCGCATTCTTATATGTGGTGTTCCCCGCAAACCCGAAGAACGTGTGCTCACCCCGCTCCAGCCCGAAACGCAGCAGCTCCGCGTGCCCACTGAAGCAGTGCAGGATCACCGGCACGTCCGGCCACGCGCGCAGCACGTCCATCACGCCCCGGTGCGCGCTGTCCTGCCCGGCCTTGTCCCGCGTGTGAATCACCAGCACCTTCCCGCTGCGCCGCGCGAGATCCAGCTGCCACTCGAACGCCGCGACCTGCGCGGCCCGCTTCGTGTCATCCCAGTAATCATCCAGGCCGCTCTCGCCAATCCCGACCACGCGCGGGTGCCCGGCGAGCGCCTCAATCTGCGCGCGGGCCTCCGGGCTGTCCTCGTCCGTATCCGTCGGGTGCAGGCCTACCGTCGCAAAGACATCACTGAACTGCTCGGCCAGCGCCACGGCATTCCGCGCATGCTCGGGGCTCGCGCCGATGCAGACCAGGGCACTCAGGCCCAGCTCGCCGCGCGCGCCCGCCGGGTCGTCGATGTAATCCAGGTGCGTGTGCGAATCGATCATGCCGCCCAGCCTAGCGCCGCGCCCCCAGCCGTCCCACCTGCGCCCCATCACTCTCATGAGACCCCCGCGCTAAAGTGCGACCCGTGCAGAAAGTCGGTTTGTACGCGTTGGTGGGCATCATGGCTTTCGCCCTGATCTTCGCCCTGCTGCCCACCCCGGGCCTCGACGCCAGCCAGTCCGGCGCGCGGCTCAGCGGCGTGCAGCTCCGCCTGTACCCATCCGGCGACGCGGACGCCACCTGGAGTTTCCGCGCCGCTGACGTCCGCAACGACCCCGTGGCCGGCCTGACCACCCTGACCGGCATTACAGGCGGACAGCGTCTCCTCAAGGAACGCGTCGGCGGCAAACTGACTGGCCGCGAAACACTGGACGCCACCCTCACCACCCCAGAACTGACCATCGATGATCAGGACACCATGACCACCCGTCAGGCCCGCATCACCCTGGTACAGCAGTGTGCGGACATTGACCTCCAGGGGACCGAGCAGACCCCCGTGAAGATCGAACAGGGCCAGGGCTTCAGCGCGACAGAAGCAAAGATCAACTCCACCAGCCTCACCGGCACTATCCGCGACCTGAAGATGACCTTCGCTTTCAGCATCCTGGATTCCTCGCCCAATTCCAAATACTCCGTCCCTCTTGACCCGACCGAGACCTGCCGCGACGGCAAGCGCGTTCCCCTCACCTGACCTGTTCTAGGAGACCCCCATGAAGAAAACGACCTCACTGCTGGCCCTCCTCGCCCTCACCGCTCCCGTACTCGCCCAGACCGACGCGGGCAAACGCCTGATCACCATCGAAGGCGCCCCGCGTGGTGACGTCCGCAACGGGCCCCTGAACTTCACTGGCAACCCCGTCAAGGCGAAAGTCAGCACCCTGAACATCGAGGCCTCCCAGGCCGTCCTGGCCGCCCCCAAGGGCACCGCGCTGATCGAAGCGAAAGGCAAGCGCACCGCTGACTTCACCGGCAACGTCAAGGTCGTCCGTGGTCGCCTGACCGCCACCGGCAACGCCCTCGCGTACAGCGAGGCGACCGGGCAGGGTGTCCTGAACGGCAGTGCCAGCGCCACCTTCACGCCAGACAAGACGGACGGCGACACCGTGAATATCAAGGCCGCGCAGATGAGCCTCGACGTGGACAATGACCGCTCCACCAGCACGGGGGGCGTGAGCCTCTCCAACGGCGCGCAGAGCGGCAAGGCCGACAAGCTCGTGTTCGATGAGCAGCGCGAACTGGCGCTGCTGACCGGCTCGCCCAGCCTGACGCGCGCCGCGAAAGCCAATCAGAAGGAACTGATCATCACCGGGCAGGAAGTCCGCGCGCTGACCAAGACCAAGACGCTGTACGTCCGGGGCGGCGTGAAGCTCGTGCAGGGCACCACCACCACCACCGGGGACGCCGTGTACTACGACGACAGGAAGAACGTCGCGTACGTCGTCGGGAACGCTGTCAGCGTGGACAGCAAGAGCAAGGTGACCGTCAAGGCCCCCGCCAGCGGCTACCTGGAGCAGCGTACTGACCTGGCCCGCGTGCGCGCTCTGAACGCCGCGTACAAGATTCCCACCGATCAGTTCAAGCTCACCGGCGAGAAGTAAACTCCAGGTATGCCCCGCTCCCGCCTGATCACTGCGCTCCTGACCGCGCTGCTCTCCGGCGGGAGCTTCATGCCGGTCGCGCTGGCCCAGCAGGACGCCGCTCAACCGCCCGCGCAGCAATCACCTCCACCTGTGGACTCCACGGGCGAGGACGGGCCCGCTGATACCGGCGCGGTCGGTGCAGAGCAGTCCAGCCTGAGCCTGGTGCGCCGCAGTGAGAAGGACGGCAAGGACCGCCAGATCACCATTGTGCGGACGGGGACCTCGGATGAAACTGGCATCTTTGCGCTCTGCCAGCCGCAGGACGCTGATCCGCCGGACACGCCGACCCTGGCGGTGTTCAGCGAGACCGGTGCGGGCGGCGTGCAGATCACCATCGACAAGAATGTGATCCGCGTGCCGCTGGCTGTCGTAACCCAGTTGCCCCCCAAGGACGGGCAGGATGGCAGTGACGGTCGCGTGGAGGCCAGCGCCGGAACAGCCCGGTTCCTCGATGAGCCGCCGGAAGGGAAGACGGATCGTCTGAGCCGCTGCGAGGTTGAGGCGACGCCCAAGCCTGCGCCGGACACCGTGATCGTCACGCAGGGCCGCACGGAACTGAAGGGGCAGAAGCTGGTGTATGACAGCTCGGACGGCGTGGCGCGCATTGACGGGCCCGTGACCTTCAAGCGCAGCAGTGACAGGGACGCCCTGACCGGGAAGAGTGACCGGATTGAGGTCAGCGTGGATGACGAGAAGACCACGCTGGTCGGGAATGTGGAACTGAAGTCTGATGGGGGGCGCACCAGTCGGGCCGCGCGGGTCGAGTACGACGACACCCGCAACGTCGCTCGGCTGTACGGTACGCCCGAACAGCCGGCCGAGAGCGTCAAGGGCGGCGACACGCTGCGCGCCGGGGTGATCGTGTACGACCTGGACCGCAACGAGGTGTACGCCGAGAAGGCGGAGGGGGGCACCATCACCGGGGAGTTCATTGACGGTGAGGATGGGGCTGCCCCGGCTGCGCCTGTGCCCCCGGCGCCCTCGCAGCAGCCCTGATTCGGGTCAGGTGTCGGTAGCGCGGCGGGCCTGGAGGAGCACCTCGGCGCTGCGGTGCAGGGCGTCCTGCTCGTCCTGCGTCA
This sequence comes from Deinococcus radiotolerans, assembly GCF_014647435.1. NCBI lineage: Bacteria > Thermotogati > Deinococcota > Deinococci > Deinococcales > Deinococcaceae > Deinococcus > Deinococcus radiotolerans. The sequence goes on from NZ_BMPE01000005.1 coordinate 139,029, forward strand.
GGTGTGGCAGGACTGTGTCGAGCACGCCGGCGCGGCCGATCACGCGCGGCACGCTGAGGCTTACGCCGAACGCGGGGGTGGGGGCGCTGACGGTCAGGACGGCGCGGCGGTCGCCGAGGATGCGCTCGGTGATGCGGGCCAGGGCCGCGCCGATCCCGTAGTACGTGGCGCGTTTCCCGCCGATAATCTGCGCGGCAGCCTCGCGCGTATCCCGTTCGATCTGCGTGCGGATGTCCGGCGTCCAGGGCAGGCCACGCGCCGCCATGAATTCCGCGACGGGCAGTCCGGCGACGGTGGCGGTGCTCCAGGCGATGACCTCGCTGTCCCCGTGTTCGCCCAGCACGTACCCGTGGACGTGTGTGGCGTCCACCCCGGCGTGCGCGGCGATCAGGTGCCGGAAGCGGGCGGAGTCCAGGACAGTGCCCGAGCCGATCACGGCGTGTCCGGGGGCGAGGCGGACGCTCAGGTCGGTCAGGAGGTCCACGGGGTTCGTGGCGATCAGCAGGGCCGCGCCGGGTGCGGCGGCCGCCACGCGGGGGATCAGGTCGTGGAAGATCGCGGCGTTCTTCTGCAGCAGGTCCAGGCGGGTCTCGCCGGGCTTCTGGTTCGCGCCGGCGGCGACGATGACCACGCCGCTGCCGTGCAGGTCCTCCAGGGGGCCGCTGCTAACCCGGGTCCCGTGGCTGACGGGGGCGGCGTGCGCGATGTCCTGCGCCTCGGCGTGGGCGCGGGTGTCGTCCAGGTCCGTCAGGACGAGTTCGCTGCATGAGCCGCGCAGCGTCAGGGCGTACGCGGCGGTCGCGCCGACCAGGCCGGCGCCCACCACCCCGACCTTCACCTCTGCTCCTTCCCCTGGCGCTTCTTCATCGGGCGGCCCGGACGGTCAGGACCGGGACGGGGCTGCGCGCCACGATCTTCTCGGCGGTGCTGCCCACGAAGAAGTGTTCCAGCGCGCCCTGCGCGTGCGTGCCCACCACGATCAGGTCCGCGCCCCATTCGCGCGCGGCGTCCAGCAGGCCGGTGACGGGATCGCCGACCATCAGTTCCTGCTCCTCACCGGGGCGCAGGTCGCGGCCCAGGCGCTGCGCGTCGGCGTGTTCCAGGGTGTGCAGCAGCGTGGGGTCCGGCAGGGCAGGGGTGACGCCGCCCATCAGGTCCGGCGCGGCGGTCACGCGGGCGTCCGTGACGTGCACGAGGCGCAGGGTCGCGCCCGGGAAGCGCGTGCGGGCCAGGTTCAGGGCGGCCTGCGAGGACTCGGAGAAGTCCACGCCCACCAGGATGCGCTGGAAACCGGTCGGGAGCTGATTCAGGGGCTCGGTCATGCCCTGAACGTACACCCGCTCCGGTCCGGGCAGCCCGGAAAATGAAGTGCCGGTCAAGATGCCCGGGCCGGGCGGCCGTGCCGGATCAGTGGGTCAGGCGGGTGTCGCGCGGCGTGTCCCATCTCAGCTGCCGCCGCCCGGCCCGTTTCGCGGCGTACAGGCGCCGGTCGGCGAGGTCCAGCAGGCCGCTCACGCTGTCGGCCTCGTGCGCCAGGACCGCGCCGGCACTGAAGGTCACGGTGGGCAGCGGGGCGGGCAGGCGCAGGGGCGTGCCGTTCAGGCGGTCCGTGACGGCCCGGGCTTCCTGCGGGCCGGGGCAGCTGATGAGCAGCAGGAATTCCTCGCCGCCCCAGCGGGCCAGGACCGCGTCGGCGCGCAGCTGCTGGCGCAGAGCGGGACCCAGCGCGCGCAGGACGGCGTCCCCGGTTGCGTGCCCACGGGTGTCGTTCACGGTCTTGAAGTGATCAAGGTCCAGCATGACGAGGGTGAAGCCCGCGTGTTCACCGCGCAGCAGCTGAGCGTGCAGGTGGTGCAGGTGGTCCAGCATCGCGCGGCGGTTGGGCAGGCCCGTGAGTGGATCGGTCAGGGAGGCGCGTTCGAAGGTGGCGGCTTCCTGCTGGAAGTCCGTGATCTGCTGCCCGAAACTGCTGGCCATGCCGATGATGACGGTGGTGCACGCCAGGTACGCCAGTAAGCCCAGGTCGTATGTGGGTCGGGTGGCGCACAGGGCCGTGAAGGCGGCCAGGGCCGTGACGGTCGCGGGCGCGGCGTGCCGCAGTGGCAGCAGTCCGAACCACAGGGCCACCATGATCAGGAAGGACAGGTAGGACGAGGTGGGCACCGCGGTGGCGTGCAGCAGGGGCACGAACTCCGCGGTGGTGGAGACGGTCACGGCCACGACGATGAGCGGGTTCAGGCGCGGGGTGGGCCACCGGAGCCAGGTCAGTGCGATCAGCACCCACGCGGAGATCAGCAGGCCGACCGTGTACGCGGCGGCGTTCATCCAGTCTGCCCGGGTCAGCTGCTGGCTGATGATGAACACGTGGGCGGTCAGGGACAGGGCGGCGGCGATCAGGTACGCCACGCGGCGCACCCGTTCAACCCGGGTGAGACGCGCGTGCAGACCGTTCATATCTGCATGATGACGTCCGGCCCTGGCAGAACGCTGACAGGGCGTTGGTTCAACGTCGAAGGTGTATTCAGCAGACCTTGAGGTCGCGCGGGGGTGGCGCCCAGGCGCGCGTACACTCCGAGGTATGCAACTCCAGAGCTTCGGGGCGGCCCTCACGGTCACCGGCAGCATGCACCTCCTGACCTTCGGCGGCCAGCAGGTCCTGATCGACTGCGGCCTCTTCCAGGGCAACGACGAACTGGAGGCCCGCAACCGCGAGCCCTTCCCCTTCGACGTGGCCGCCCTGGACGCCGTGATCCTCACGCACGCGCACCTCGACCACGTGGGTCGCCTGCCGCTGCTCACAAAACTGGGCTTCCGCGGCCCGGTCTACTGCACCGCGCCCACCGCGGGCCTCGCCGAGACCGTACTGCTGGACAGCGCCCGGCTGCAGGTGGACGGGTACCGCCACGACCTGCGCCGCGCCCGCCGGCAGGGCGTCCCGGACGAGCAGGTCCCCCCGCCCCTGTACGAGGAGGAGGACGTGCACCGGGCCCTGGCGCTGCTGCGCCCCCACCTGACGTTCGGCGAGACCACCCGCATCGGGGGGCTGCGCGTCACGCCCGAACGGGCCGGGCACATCCTGGGCAGCGCGTACCTGCTGCTCGAGAGTGCGGACGGCCGCCTGATCATGAGCGGCGACCTGGGCAACCGCGAGAGCGGCCTGCAACTGGACTTCACGCCCCCACCCCACGCGGACGCCGTGGTCATCGAGACCACCTACGCCAACCGCACGCACCGCCCCTGGCCGGCCACACTGGCCGAATTCCGCGACGCGCTGCGCGACTCGGTGCGGCAGGGCGGGAAGATCCTGATTCCCAGCTTCGCCATCGAGCGCACCCAGACGATCCTGCATACCATCAAGAGCCTGATGGACGCCGGGGAGGTCCCGCGCATCCCGGTGTTCCTGGACTCCCCCATGGCGGCGCGCGCCACGCACGAGTACTTCGAATTCGGCGACGAACTGATCCCCGAGGTCCGGGACGCCCTCCAGGCCGGCGAGGACCCCTTCCGGCCCAGCACGCTGCACGTGGTGCCCACCAGCGCCGAGTCGCAGCGCATCAACAAGTACGACGGGCCCGCGATCATCCTGGCGGGCAACGGGATGATGACCGGCGGGCGCATCCAGCACCACCTCAAGCACCACCTCTGGAAGCCCAGCACCAGCCTCATCAGCGTGTCCTACCAGTCCCCCAGCAGCCTGGGCGGCCGGATCGTCACGGGGGCCGACCACGTGCGCATCATGGGCGAGGAGATCGCCGTGAAAGCCCACGTGTACACCATCGGCGGCTTCTCCGCGCATGCCGATCAGGACGACCTGCTGGCTTTCCTGGACAGCACGGGCAACCCGCACGTGTGGCTGGTGCACGGCGAACCGGACGTGATGGCCGCCTTCCTGCCCGTCCTGGAAGCCCGCGGCCTGAAGGGTGACCTGGTGCCCGACCGGCACCCTGTGGACCTGACCGGCGCCGGGTACGCCCAGGGCCTCCCGCCGGGCTTCGAGTCAGCCCCGACCCGGGGCGTGCAGGCTGAAGCGGGCGAATAATCCCTGGGCGTTCTCAGGGGCAGCCGCTACAGTGGAACTCCATGACACGCGCCCTGCCCCTGCTTGTGCTTCTCCTGACCGCCTGCGGCCCCAAATCCATCCAGGGCCTCCAGACCTTCACGTATGCCGGGGGCGATCACCGCAGCGGCTCACTGGTGTACACCGAGAACCCCCCGGCCGGCGGACCGCACAACGCCATGTGGCAGAACTGCGGCGTGTATGACCGCCCGCTGTACAACGAGTACGCCGTGCACAGCCTGGAGCACGGCGCCGTGTGGATCACCTACCGCCCGGACCTGGACGCGGCGCAGGTGGATACGCTGAAAAAGCTGGTCGAGGGCCGTCCCTACACCCTCCTGAGTCCCTATGACGGGCTGGATACGCCGGTCGCCATCAGCGCCTGGGGCGCGCAGCTGAAGGTGGACAAGGCCGACGACAGCCGCCTGAAGGCCTTCCTGGATAAGTACGAGCAGGGCCCCACCGCCCCTGAGCGTGGCGCGTCGTGCAGCGGCGCCTACGGCGAGACCCGCTGAGCCAGACAGCGGAACGGCCCCGCAGTCATCTGCGGGGCCGTTGCTGTGGCGCGGATCTTCAGCGCTGTTCCTCATCGTCGAAGTACTCGAAGCGGAACGTGCCGATTTCCACAGTGTCGCCCTCGCGGGCCCCAGCGCGTTTCAGGGCGTTGTACAGACCCTGCCGCTTGAAGAGGTTCCCGAGGTACTCGGCGGCCTCGTCCATGAAGCGCGAGAAGCGCACGATGCGTTCCTCGAAGCCGCCCCCGTGCACCGACCAGACCCGCTCGGGTTGCCCGTCGTTGATGATGCCCACGCCCTTGGCAGCCGGATCGATGCGGAACTCGATGCGCAGCGGCTCCTCGCGCACGGTGTCGGACTCGATCTCCAGCGCGTTGTTCTGCGCCCACAGCTCGCGGTCGGGGAGCATCTGGAACACGGCCTCGCGCAGTTCCGGCAGGCCCTCGCCTTCCCGGGCGCTGACCTGCACGACGGGCAGGCCGAACTCCGCGAGTTCATCCACGACCATCGCCGCGAGGTCCTCGTCGGTCAGTTCCACCTTGTTCAGCGCGATCAGTGACACCTGATCCAGCAGCGTCGGATCGTAGGCGCGCAGCTCGGCCTGCAACTGCCGCAGCTCCTCGACGGGGTTGCGGGTCACGTCCAGCACGTACACGAGCAGGCGCGTGCGGCTGATGTGCCGCAGGAACTCCAGGCCCAGGCCCTTGCCCTCGCTGGCCCCCTCGATGATGCCGGGGATGTCCGCCAGCGTGAAGCGCTCATCGACCGACGTGCCGTTCGCGTCTACGCGGTCCACGACGCCCAGGATGGGCGACAGGGTCGTGAACGGGTAGTCCGCGATGGCCGGGTTCGCGCGGGACAGCGCCGCCAGCAGGCTGCTCTTCCCGGCGTTCGGGTAGCCGACCAGGCCCACGTCCGCGATCAGGCGCAGTTCCAGGCGCACGCGGCGCTTCTGCCCGGGCGTGCCCAGTTCCGCGAAGCGCGGGGCCTGACGGGTGCTGCTCACGAAGGTGCTGTTGCCACGCCCGCCGAAGCCGCCGCGCGCGATGACCTTCTCCTGCCCGACCCGCACGAGGTCCGCGATGACCTTCCCGGTCGTCTCGTCGAACGCGGTCGTGCCGACGGGCACGTCAATGAAGACGTCCTCGCCGTCCCCACCCTGACGCAGGCGGCCCTCGCCGTACGCGCCGTTCGGGGCTTTGAACTTGCGGCGGCCCACCAGCCGCTCGAGGCTCTCGACGCCCTCGATGGCGCGCAGGATGATGCTGCCGCCCCGCCCGCCGTGCCCGCCGTCCGGGCCGCCTTTTTCCATGTACTTCGCGCGGTGGAAGGACATGCTGCCGTCCCCGCCGTTCCCGGCGGCCACCTCGATATTCAGGACGTCACGAAACGCCACTGGCCTCACCTCCCTTGGGGCAAGGCGCGCGCGCGCGTCCTCACCCGGCACCGCTCTTCTGGGTGCCACTGTACGACGCCGCCCCGCAAAGAGGGGGCGGCAGCAAAGAAGCGCCCAAAACCCGAACACCGGGCTGGGCGCTCCCGCAGAACTTCAGCCGTTCGCTCAGTCAGCGGCGGCGGCGGTGGGCACTTCGATGCTGATGAAGCGGCCCTTGGCGCCACGGTTCGTGAACACGACCCGGCCGGTTTCCAGGGCGAAGAGGGTGTGGTCGCGGCCCATGCCCACGTTCGGGCCGGCCTTGAACTTCGTGCCGCGCTGGCGGACGAGGATGTTGCCGGCCAGCACCTGCTCGCCGCCGAACTTCTTCACGCCCAGGTACTTGGGCTGGCTGTCACGTCCGTTCTTGGACGAACCTACGCCTTTCTTGTGTGCCATGTCGGTTTCCTCCCCTTAGCCCTTGATGCCCAGGATCTTGATCGCGGTGTAGTCCTGGCGGTGGCCGGTGCGGCGGCGGTACTGGATGCCGCTCTTGTACTTGCGCACGTAGATCTTCTCGCCACGGCCGTGCTCGACGACTTCGGCGTTCACGGTGAACTTGCCGGCGTCGTCGCCGAAGACGGTCTGGTCGCCGCCCACGAAGATGGGGGTCAGGTCGAGCTTGTCGCCCGCTTCGCCTTTCAGGCTCTCGACGCGGATGACGTCGCCTTCCTGCACGCGGTACTGCTTCCCGCCGGTCTGAATGATTGCAAACATGGTGTTTCCTCCTGCCGCGCGCCCGGGAAACGCTGCCCTGGGCGGCCTTGGCCTGCTGCACCCGCTCGGCGGGTCACCAAGCAAGTACTGTAACACACCGTCAGGGTGTAGGGAACCCGTCCGGGTCCGGCGGATCAGCGCAGACTCGGGGGTGGCAGGCAACGGCACTCGACCCGCGCGGGGCGGGGCAGGGGCTGTTCGGTTGCGTGCGGGTTCCCGGGTCTGGTGAACGTGTCCTCGCGGTACACGTGGACTCGCGCGGGGCGAGCCGGGTTCTGCTGATCCTCCAGAGCTGCCCTGGGGCAGCTGACCGGGCCAGCATAGCACGGAACCCGGGGCGGCCCGGACGCGTACTGACTGTCGTGATCTCCCGAGTCCGAGCCGTGTGGCGCGACGCGCTGGCCCTGCTGTTCGCCCTGGGTGACCCCCGCACGCCCCTGGGTGCCAAACTCATGGCCGCGCTGGCGCTGGCCTACGCGCTGCTGCCGCTGGACCTGCTGCCCGACCTGACGCCAGTTCTGGGCGTGGCGGACGACATCCTGATCGTGCCGACCCTGCTGGCCCTGGCGGCCCGGACCCTGCCCTCCCCGGTTCTGGCGCAGGCCCAGACCCGCAGCCTGGCCCTTCAGCGGCGTCTGCCCTGGCTGGTTCCCGGCGTGGTTCTCGGCGCCCTGACCCTGCTCAGCCTGCTGGGCTGGGCGGTGTGGCGGGCCGTGACGGGCTGAACGCGCCTAACCACCCCTTAACCGCCCCGCTTACACTGCACTTCATGAGATTGTTGCTCGTGGAGGACGACGCCCGCATCGCGCAGCCGACCGCCGACGCGCTGCGCGAGGCCGGGTACGCCGTCACCTGGGCGCAGACCGGCCCGGAAGGCCTGGAGGCCGCCGCGCTGGGCGAGTACCCGCTGGTGATTCTGGACGTGATGCTGCCCGGCATGGACGGCTTTACGGTGGCCCGTGAACTGCGCGAGCAGGGCGTGGAATCCGCGATCCTGTTCCTGACCGCCCGCGGTGAACTGAGTGACCGCGTGGAGGGCCTAGACCTGGGCGGGGACGCGTACCTGGTCAAGCCATTCGCGGTGCCCGAGCTGCTGGCGACCCTGCGGGCGCTGGCGCGGCGCGAGCGGGGCACGTCCGCGCCGCGCGTGGCCTTCGCGCAGGGGCGCGGCACGCTGGACACCGTGGCGCGCACCGTCACCTGGGACGGCGCGGAGGTGGCCGTGACGGGCCGTGAGTACGCCCTGCTGGAGGTGCTGTCGCAGGCGCCGGAACGCTGGTTCACCCGTGAGGACCTGATTGACCGCGTGTGGGGCCCGGAGTTCGACGGCGAGGCCCGGATCGTGGACGTGTACGTGCGGTACGTGCGGCGCAAGCTGGCCCCGGAAGCCATCACGTCCGAGCGCGGGCGCGGGTACCGCGTGGAACGCTGAGGGGCGTGGAGGAGAGAACGTGCGACTGACCCTGCGGGCGCGGCTGGCGCTGTGGGCGGCCCTGGCGACCGGCGTGGCGGTACTGCTGGTCGGTGCGGGCCTATACTGGTCCGTGAACGGCTTCCTGTGGCAGGCGCAGGAGCAGCGGGTGAACAGCGTGCTGGGGGCCGTGCAGGGGCGAGTGGAGGGCCTGCTGCGCCCCCGTCAGGACGATGACCTGCTGGGGTCGTTGCTGGGCCCGCAGCCGGTGAGCATCTCGCAGTCGGATCTGGAACGCATCGCGGACGACGTGGACCGCCGCGGCGTGGACCTGCGGGTGATCGCCCGGCAGGGTGCCGAGCTGGTGGCGGTCGGAACGCCCAGCTTTCCGGCAGACGTAGCGGTGAACCTGGGGCCGGGCCTGCACCGGACCGGCACGCACCTGATCCTGCAGCGGGCCCTGCGCGGGGTGTCGTTGCAAGTGGCGGTGGACGCCCGCTCACTGCGGGAGGCGCGCGAGGCGTTCCTGCGGGCCCTGACGGCGCTGGTGCCGCTGGCGCTGCTGCTCTCGCTGCTGGTGGGCTGGGTCGTAGCCGGGCGGCTGCTGCGGCCCGTGCGGGCGCTGGAGGGCGCCGCGCACGCCATCGGGGAGGGCGGGGACCTGCGCCGCCCGCTGCCCGGCGCGGGCGACGGGGACGAACTGGCGCGGCTGGCCCTGACGTTGCAGCAGAGTTTCGCGCGCCTCGCGGACGCCCGCGACCGCGAGCAGGGCTTCCTGCGCGCCGCGGCGCACGACCTGCGCTCCCCGCTGGCGGCGCTGACCGCGCGGGTCGAGGGGACCCTGGCCCGCGACCGCGACGCCGAGCGGTACCGCGCCGACCTGCGCGAGATCGGCACGGACATCACCCGGCTGTCCACCCTGGCGAATCATCTGCTTCTGCTGGCGCGCGACCCGGCGGCGGTGCAGCGCGCCCCAGTGCCGCTGCGGGACCTCGCCGCCGACGCGGTGGACCGCGCCCGGGAACTCGACCCGCTGGCGGACGTGGACCTGGACGGCGCGGAAGCCGTCACGGTGCCCGGCGACCGAGTGCTGCTGGGGCAGGCGATCTGGAACCTCACTACGAACGCCGTGCGGCACGCGCCGGGCGCGACGGTCCTCGTGCAGGTCCGCGCCGAGCCGGGCGGCGCGGCCGTGACCGTGCAGGACGATGGCCCCGGCGTGGACGCCGCCACCCTGGCCCGCCTAGGTGAGGCCTTCTACCGCCCGGATGCCAGCCGCACCGCCGACGCGTCCGGCGCGGGCGGGCACGGGCTGGGGCTGGCCCTGGCGCGGCACGTGGCGCAGCTGCACGGCGGCACCCTGGACCTGGACAGCGCGCCCGGCGCGGGCTTCCGCGCCACCCTGCACCTGCCCGGGTAGGTCCTGCTCCGGGGGCGTCTGCTACGCTGTGCGGCAATGAACAGTTCAGTGCCGCGCTGGAGTGCCGTCGTGCTGGGCGGCGGGGATCCCGGCGATCCGTTTGCCGCTGCGCACGGCGTGAACGTCAAACCGCTGATCCCTGTGGCGGGCGTCCCGATGGCTCTGTACGTCCTGCGAACCCTGCGCGGCAGTGACCGGGTGGGCCGCGTGGCGTACGTGGGCCCCACCACCCCGGATCTCGACCCCCTGATCGACATCCGCGTCACCGATCACGGCACCCTGCTGAGCAACCTGGAAGCGGGTGTGGAGGCCCTGCGTGACCTGGGCCTCGCCCCCGGCGAGCGGGTGCTGGTCGTCACCGCCGACGTGCCCATGCTGCGCCCGGAGGAGGTGCGGGACGTGCTGGACGCCGCGCCGCTGGATGCCGGCCTGGTGTACCCCGTCGTGCGCCGTGAGGTCTGCGAGGCCGCGTACCCCGGCGTGAAACGCACCTACGCCCGCCTGAAGGACGGCACCTTCACCGGCGGGAACCTCTTCCTGCTGGACCCGGCCCTGATCGGGCAGTTCCTGCCGCGCCTGCGCGAGGTGCTCGCCGCCCGCAAGGCCCCGCTGAAACTCGCCGGGCTGATCGGCTGGGACGTGCTGCTCCGCCTGCTCACCGGCCGCCTGCGCGTGGCGCGGCTGGAGGAGAAGGTCTCGGGTCTGCTGGGCGTGAAGGCCCGCGCGCTGATCACCCCGCACGCCGCCGTGGGCACCGACGTGGACAAGGACGCCGATCTGACCCTGGCGGAGGCGCAGCTGCGCGGCCGGACCTGAACCGCCCCTGAATCCTGAGGTGCGCACTCGGTTTTGGCGACCTGAACGGTGAAAATCATGTCCAGCTTCGCCCTTGCGCCCTCGGGGCCCGGTGTGCATACTGTCCCTCATGCCTCACGTGATCGTTAGCCCCTGCATCGGCGTCAAGGACCAGGCCTGCACGGAAGTCTGCCCGGTGGAATGCATCTACGACGGCGGCGATCAGTTCCTGATCCACCCCGACGAGTGCATCGACTGCGGCGCGTGCGTGCCCGCCTGCCCCGTCAGCGCCATCTTCCCCGAAGAGGACGTCCCCGGCGGCGAGGAAAGCTTCATCGAGAAGAACCGCGTCCACTTCGGCCTCTAACCCCACCCCTGACTGCGCCTCCCCCTCCCGTCCCCCGGGCAGAGGGAGGCGCGCTCCGTGCAACCGCGGCCCGGTGTCCCTTGCCGCGCCCCGCCCGGCAGGGCTAGCATGGGTCCCGCCGCGCCCCGCATGGGCGCGTGACCCCCGAGGAGGTGATGACGTGACCCCAGACCCCCACACCCTGGACGGCGAACCGCCCAGTCGACCTCTGATCACGCCCCACCCATCCCCGGAGGTCGCGCCATGCCCCACCCTGAAGGCCGCGCATGCTGACGTACTACCGCAGCGTCGGCGGCAAGCTGAACACCATTGACGGATACATCGACGGCTGCTGGATCAACGCCGCCGACCCCAGCCCCGAAGAACTCGCCCGCGTCGCCCGTGAAACCGGCCTCGAACTGGATTACCTGTCCTACCCGCTCGACCCGGATGAACGCTCCCGCTTCGAGCGGGAAGACGGGCAACTGCTGATCATCATGCAGACCAGCTACCGGCTGGCCGAGGACAGCGACATCCCCTACGACACCGTTCCGCTGGGCATCCTGCACACCGACCACTGCCTGGTCACCGTGTGCGCCCTGCCGGAGAACCCGGTCATCAAGGACGTGCTGGGCGGGCTGGTGCGCCGCGTGAGCACCGTCAAGAAAAACCGCCTGACGCTGCAGCTGTTCCTGCGCAACGCCCAGCGGTTCCTGATCGACGTGCGGCAGATCAACAAGCGCGTGGACGCCATCGAGGACAAGCTGGAGAACAGCCAGCAGAACCGCGAGCTGCTGAACCTCCTGAAACTCGAGAAGAGCCTCGTGTACTTCCTGACCGGCCTGAAAGCGAACGAGGCCATGATGGAACGCGTCAAACGCGACCGCATCTTCGAAATGTACGAGGAGGACAGCGACCTGCTCGACGACGTGCTGATCGAGAACCTCCAGGCCATCGAGATGGCCAGCATCGCCAGCAACATTCTGACCAGCATGGCAGGCGCGTTCGCCAGCGTGATCAGCAACAACGTCAATCAGGTCGTGAAGGTCCTGACCGTGACGACCATCCTGGTGGCCATCCCGACCCTGGTGACCAGCGTGTTCGGCATGAACGTCCCCATCCCCTTCCACGACAGCCCGGAAGGCATCTGGATCGTGCTGGGGCTGGCTGTGGCGCTCGCCGTGGCCGTGGCGGGCATCTTCTACCGCCTCCGCGTGCTGTAGCTGTAGGAAGATGATGGTGAACAGGTGATGGTTGATAGAGGGTCACCCCACCTATCAACCATCTCCTTTCAACCGTTTACTCCTTACTGACGATCAGGAGCGCGCCGAACAGCGCGAGATTCTTCAGGAACTGCGTCTGTTGCTGCTGCCGCTCCTTGCCCTGCTTGTCCCAGAAGGGATGACCGATGACGGTGGTGGGGATCAGGCTGGCCGCCAGGGCCACGCTGGCCGCGCGGGGCAGCAGGCCAGCCGCCATCAGTGCGCCCGCGCCGACCATCACGCCGCTGTTGACCTTCACCGCCAGTTCAGGTTCCGGCACCTCCGCGCCGCGCGCTGCGCGCACGATGGGTTCAGGGTTCTGCAGGTGATCCAGGCCGCTCTTGATGAAGATGCTCGCGAGCAGCGCCCGCCCGATGAATCTCGTCACACTCATGCCTTGCCCTCCTTGAACTGTCCCGGAGTCTAGCGCAGGCACGCCCGGCCCTCACGCGTCCCCACGCTTGGGCGTCCCTTCAGTGAAGCGGAGAGGGCCTCACATGCCCTGGATGACCGACAGCTGCCGCGTCAGGTCCGCCATGAGGTCCTGCACGGCGCGCGTGCCGGTGGCCAGCATCTGCACGTACTCCTCGTGCGTCAAAACGCCGACCTCCGCACCGCCCTGCACTTCGACGATCAGGCCGTCACTCGTGGCGACCACGTTCAGGTCCGCGCGGGCCACCTTGTCCTCGGCGTAATCGAGGTCCACGCGGATCTCACTGCCGACCAGACCGACGCTGACCGCGCCGATGTTGCGCGAGATGGGCCAGTCGGTCAGGCGGCCCTTCTGGATTAGACGGTCGCAGAAGTCATGCAGCGCCGCGTGCCCCGCCAGGATGCTCGCCACGCGCGTCCCACCATCCGCGACGAGCACGTCGCAGTCCACGTACAGCGTCTGGTTGCGGAAGAAGCGCAGGTCCATCCCGGCGCGCAGCGCGCGGCCCAGCAGCCGCTGGATCTCATGGCGGCGGCCGTTCTGGAGGTTGCGTTCGCGCGCCTGCCGGTCACTGGTCGCGCGGGGCAGCATGGAGTACTCGGCGGTCAGCCAGCCCTCCTTGCTGCCGCGCATGTGCGGCGCGGCCTTCTCTTCCAGGGTGACGGTCGCGAGGATCTCGGTGCGGCCCATGATCAGGTGCGCGCTGCCGGGCGCGTGCGGGTTCACGCCCCGCTTGACGGTGACGGGACGGGGCGTGAGGAGGTCGCGGCCTTCGCGGATGGGCTGGGTCATGTCTGCATGCACTCGATTCTGGGCGGGGCCCGGTGAACTTCCCCCTCATTCTGCACGTTCGCGGACCCCAGCGCACGGGACAGCAGCTCCGTGATGACCGGCGCGGCCCGCGCGGGGTCGCCCGTCACCAGGAACGCCTCGGTGCCGCCCGAGGGCCGGGCGCTCAGCAGGCCGCGCTCCTCCAGCACCCGCCGCGTGTGCCGCGCGACCGCCGCGCCACTGTCCAGCAGCGTGAACGTGTCCCCGAAGTCCGCGCGGATGCTGTCCGCCAGGAACGGGTAGTGCGTGCAGCCCAGCACGAGCTGGTCCGCCCCGGCCTGGGCGACCGGCGTCAGGATCTCGCGCAGCACCTCACGCGTCCGCGCGGAATCCGCCTGCCCGGCCTCCACCAGCGGGACCAGCTCGGTACTCACGGCCTTCAGGACCTGCACGCCCGCCGGGCCGGCGAACTCACGGATCACGTCCGCCAGCAGCGTCCCGCGCATCGTGCCCGGCGTGGCCAGCACGCCCACCACGCCTGTGCGGGTCGCCTGCACGGCCGGTTTCACCGCCGGGACCAGCCCGATCACCGGCATGTCAAACCGTGAGCGCAGGTCGCCCAGGCTAAACGCCGACGCCGTGTTGCACGCTACCACCACGCCCTTCACGCCCCGCGCGTGCAGCGCCGACACCGCCCGCGCGGTCAGCTCGCGGATCTCGTGGTCCGGCCGCGCGCCGTACGGCACGTGCGCCGTGTCCGCCAGGTACAGCAGGTCCTCGCCCGGCAGCGCCCGCCGCAGGTCTCCCAGGACACTCAGGCCGCCCACGCCACTGTCGAACACGCCAAGCGGTGCGTCACTCATCGCGCTGATGATACGGGACGCTCAGGCCTCGGCCAGGGCCTCGCGCAGCGTGTCGCCCAGCGCGCGGACGCCGCGCGTGATTTGCTCGGGCGTGGCGTTGCTGTAACTCAGGCGCATGGTGTTCTCGCCGCCGCCCAGCGCGTAGAAGGGACTGCCGGGCACGTACGCGACCTTGCGCTCCACCGCGCGGGGCAGCAGGGCCTGCGTATCCACGCCCTCCGGCAGCGTCAGCCACAGGAACATGCCGCCCTCGGGCGTGGTGGTCTGCACCCCGGCGGGGAAGTCCGCGTGGATGCGGTCCAGCATCAGGCGGGCGCGCTCGCCGTACGCCTGCCGGACCCGTTCGATCTGGCGGGGCAGCACGTCCTGCACGAGTTCCGTGATGATCATCTGATTGAAGGTGGGTGTGTGCAGGTCCGCGCCCTGCTTCGCCTGGATCAGCTTGCCGATGATCGGCGCGGCGGCCTGCACCCACGCGTCCCGCAGGCCCGGCACCAGGGTCTTGCTGAACGAACTGGAGTAGATGACGTGGTTGCGGTCGGCGTCGCCGTGCAGCTCCAGGCCCAGGCTGTACAGGCTGGGTGCGGCCTCGCCCGTGAAACGCAGCTGCCCGTACGGGTCGTCCTCGATCAGCACGACGCCGTGCTGCGCGGTCAGTTCCACCAGTCGGCGGCGGCGCTCGGCGCTCAGGGTGCGCCCGGTGGGATTCTGAAAGTTCGGCACGGCGTACAGCAGCTTCGCGCGCGTGGTCTTCAGAACTTCTTCCAGGGCGTCCACGTCGATGCCGCCGTCATCCGTGGGCACCTGCACGTACCTGGGCAGGTACGGCTGGAAGGACTGCAGCGCGCCCAGGTACGTGGGGGCCTCCACGAGCACCACGTCCCCCTCGTCAATCAGGACCTTGCCGAGCAGGTCCAGGCCCTGCTGGCTGCCGGTCACGATCTGCACGTTCCGCGCCGGGATGCCCGCCTGCGCGCCAATCCACTCGCGCAGCGGCGCGTGGCCCTCGGTGGTCGAGTACTGCAGCGCGGCCGGGCCGTACACGTCCAGCACGCGCTGGCTCGCGGCGCGCACCTCGTCCAGCGGAAACAGTTCCGGCGCGGGCAGCCCCCCGGCGAAACTGATCACGTCCGGCTGCTGCGTGATCTTCAGGATCTCGCGGATGGCGCTGGCCGTCATGCTCTGCGCGCGGCGCGACAGCGTGCCGTCCAGATCGAAGGCCAGCGGGGCAGGGGAGGGGGTGGTCATGCCCGCATGGTAGTCCCCTGTCTACCCCGCGCGGCCCAGTCATGTGGACGGCCCCCGAGTGTGACCCGAGTCACTCCGGGTAGAGTGGGGGACGCTCAAGGAGGTATTCACATGCTCGTCACCGGTAACGACATTTTGGTTCCCGCCCGCGCTGGCCACTACGGCGTCGGCTCGTTCAACACCAACAACATGGAGATCACGCAGGCGATCATCCACACCGCCGAGCGGCTGCGCAGCCCCGTCATGGTGCAGATGAGCGAGGGCGCCATCAAGTACGGCGGCCAGGATCTCGCCAACATCGTCATCGACCTCGCCCGGCGGGCCACCGTGCCCGTCGCCCTGCACCTCGACCACGGCAGCTCGTACGAGAGCGCGCTGAAGGCCATCAAGATGGGCTTCACCAGCGTCATGATCGACGCCTCCCACCACGGCTTCGAGGACAACGTCAAGGAAACGAAACGCGTCGTGGAAGCCGCGCATGCCATGGGCATCAGCGTGGAAAGCGAACTCGGGCGCCTGGGCGGCATCGAGGAGCACATCGTCGTGGACGAGAAGGACGCCTTCCTGACCGACCCCGAGGAAGCCGTGCAGTTCATCGAGCAGACCGGCACCGACTACCTCGCCATTGCCATCGGCACCAGCCACGGCGCGTTCAAGGGCAAGGGCCGCCCCTACATCGACCACGCGCGCATCGAGAAGATCGCCAGCCTGACCAGCATTCCCCTCGTGGCCCACGGGAGCAGCGGCGTGCCGCAGGAGATCGTCGAGCGTTTCCGCGCCGCTGGCGGGCAGATCGGCGACGCCGCCGGCATCGCTGACGAGGACCTCCAGCGCGCCACGCAGTTCGGCATCGCCAAGGTGAACGTGGACACCGACCTCCGCTTGGCCAGCACCGTCGGCATCCGCGAGGCCCTGATGGCAAACCCCAAGGAATTCGACCCCCGCAAGATCTTTGGCCCGGCCCGCGACGTCATGAGCCAGGTCATCGAGCACAAGATGCGCGTGCTCGGCAGCGTCGGCAAAGCCTGATCCACAGGCACCGTGGAAGGCGGTGGTCCGCTCCGGTCAGCTGATCCGGGGCTGACCGCCGCATTCATGTTGAGCTCGCGTGACAGCGGGAAACTCTCACCCTGCCGCTTTATCCTCACGTTGAATGAGAGCGGCGTGGTTCACAACCTGGGGAGCGGTCACGCTGGGTGCGCTGGGCCTCGCCGCGACCGTCACGCCGACCACCGTCCCCGCACTCCCGGCCGGCTGGCAGGCGAAGATTGCAGCCCTGCTCCCGCAGGTCGGGCAGAGTGTCACGCTGCTGGAACGCCGACCCAGCATCTCCACGGTCGGCCTGGAATTCGTGGTCGCCAGCGCCGGCGGGGACCGGGACGTGCTGCGGCAGGTCACTGCCTCTGCCGCGCGGGGGATCGCGCCGGTGTACGACAAGCGTCTCAACATCACCCCTGAGGAATTCAAGCGGTACTTGGTGTTCCAGAACACGCTTGCCTCGACCGGCAAGACGTTCCGGCTCGTTGTGACCCGCGACCCCAGCCGCCTGACCTTCGGGGACAACGCGTACATGAACGGCGTACTCAAGGGCGTCAGCATCGACCTGAAAACAGGTGAGATGCGCGGACCTGAAGGGTTCACCGCCCGGCCCATCGCCGTGCCCGCCAACGACGACCCGGACCGCGGCCTGCTGGTCCGCAGCGGCTACCAGTGGCGCATGATCGGCAACAACGCCCAGATCGGGAACGGGGTGCGCGGTACGCTGAACCTCCTGCAACTCGCCAGTGGCCGCGTTGTGCTGAGCTACACCCGCAAGAGCATGATCGACCGCAAGGTCGACGACATGGAACGCGAACTGATCATCGAGTACAGCCGCTGACGCCCTGGCCGGCGCTGACGCCCGCCTGACCGGAAGTCAAGGTCTCCTCACGTTCCCTTCAGAGGCCGTCACGCCCCACCCCCTAGGCTGATCCTCATGAAGCGAAACCTCCTGATGCTCGGCGCCGCCCTGACCCTGGGCGGCCTGAGCGAAGCGAACGCGGGACGACTCTCCCCGACCCTGCTGGCCCGCGCTCAGAAAGGCGACCAGACGACGGTGGGCGTCATCGTGCGGTTCCAGTTCGCCAACGATGCCCGCGGCCGCGCGCAGTTCAAGAACCTGCGCGGCCAGCTGACCAGCAAACTGGCCGCCCTGGGCCCCATGGCGGGCTTCGTGAACCAGGCCCTGAAAAGCGGCAAGGCCACCCAGCTGTGGCTAGACCAGAGCATCTACCTGCCCATGACGCCCGTCCAGGCGCGCGCTCTGGCCCTGCTGCCCTTCGTGTCCGACGTGTTCGAGAACTTCAAGGTACAGATCCCCAAACCGCAGAAGGCCGTGGCCCTCAGTGCCGCCGCCGCCGCGCCCGGCGAGGCCTGGCACCTTGACAAGATCGGCGCGCCGCAGGCCTGGGCCGCCGGATTCAAGGGGCAGGGCATCAAGATCGGGCACCTGGACAGCGGGATTGACGCCAGCCACCCGCAGCTGAACGGCAAGGTCGCCGCCTTCGCTGAATTCAACGCGGACGGTGACCGCGTGCAGGGCGCCACGCCACACGACACCACCAACCACGGCACGCACACCGCGGGCCTGCTGGTCGGGGACACGGTCGGCGTGGCCCCCAGCGCCAAGGTCATCAGCGCGCTGGTCCTCCCAAACAACGAGGGCACGTTCGCTCAGGTCATCGCCGGGATGCAGTACGTGCTCGACCCGGACAACAACGCCGACACAGACGACGGCGCGGACGTCGTGAACATGAGCCTCGGCATTCCCGGCACCTTCGATGAGTTCATCGTGCCCGTGCAGAACATGCTCAAGGCTGGCGTGGTCCCCGTGTTTGCCATCGGTAACTTCGGGCCGGCGTCTGCCAGCACCGGCAGCCCCGGCAACCTGCCTGACGCGATCGGCGTGGGCGCCGTGGACAAGAACGGTCAGGTGGCCAGCTTCAGCAGCCGCGGCCCGGTGAACTGGAACAGCACCATCAAGGGTGTGTTCGTGAAACCGGACATTGCCGCGCCCGGCGTGGAGATCACCAGCTCCTTCCCGAACGGCCAGTACGGCGCGCTGAGCGGCAGCTCCCAGGCCAGCCCCATCACAGCGGGCGCCGTGGCCGTGCTGCTCTCCGCGAAGCCCGGCACCAGCGTCGACGGCATTAAGAACGCGCTGTACACCAGCGCCAGCAACGCCGGCAGCAAGAACAACAACGTGGGCTACGGCCTGATCAGTGTGCCGGGCGCGCTGGGGAAACTGGGCGTGAACCTGGGAGGCTCTACGCCAACTCCAACCCCTACGCCAACCCCGACCCCCACCCCGACTCCTACTCCCACGCCGACCCCCACCCCAACTCCGACGCCAACCCCCACACCGACTCCGACACCCACGCCCACCCCGGCACCAGACCCGGCACCCACGGGACCCAGCGGCTACTCGCTGTGCGCGCTCGAAGGCAGCAAGTGCAACTTCAGCGGTCAGAAAGACGCCGCGTTCGGTACCGCCGGGAAGTACCTCACGGGGGTTGGCACCGACGGGTTCAACTGCACCGTGGCCGAATGGGGCCGTGATCCCGCGCCCGGCCTCAGGAAAGGCTGCTTCATCAAGGACCGCGCCGGCACCGGCAGCACGCCCACCCCGACGCCCACACCCACCCCGACCCCCGCGCCCAGCACTGGGAAGAAACCCACCGTCATGCTCGTGGATGACGACATGGGCCAGGGTGCCGATGTGACGGGCGCACTGCGCGACGCCATCAAGGCCAATGCCGCCAGCGGCGGGGCGTTCGTGTGGAACACGCAGACCCAGGGCCAGGTGCCACTGAGCGAACTGAAACGCGCCGATATCGTCGTGTGGGCCACGGGTGAGCAGTACCAGAACACCATCACCCCCGCAGATCAGAACGTGCTTCAGCAGTACGTGGCGGGCGGCGGGAACCTGCTCATCACGGGACAGGACATCGGGTACGACATCGGCACCAGCGCCTTCTACACCGGCACCCTGAAGACCCGTTTCGTGGCGGACAGCAGCGGGCAGGCGAAGTTCGTGACCCGCGGAGCGTTCGGGAACACGGCCTTCACCCTGAACGCCCAGGGAAGCGCCGGAAACCAGTACTACCCCGACGTGATTGCCGACCTGAACGGCAGCAGCGTCGTGGCCTCCTGGGGCACAGCCAACGCTACGGCCGGGACCATCACCGCGCAGAGCATCCGCGTGGACCCGAATAAGACCCGCGCCGCGCAGAAGGTCAAGGAGCCCCGCGGACTGGTCGAGCAACTGGCCGCGAATGTCCTGAACACCGTGCTGGGGCAGATTCTGGGCGGCAACAGCCAGTCCGCTCAGAACCGGCCGCGCGTGAGCGCCCAGTCCGCCGGTGAGAACGCCGGAGCGATTGTCGCCAACGACGCCGGGAAGTACCGCACGGTCACCATGGGCTTCGGCATGGAAGGCCTGACGCCCAACAGCCGCAACATCCTGATGAAAACCGCCTTCGACTGGCTGATGAAATAAGTTCCGCCCGGGCCGCCCACGTGAACGCGTGGGCGGCCTTCTTGCTTGCCTCAAGGTTGTCCCCGTCCGGCTTGGGGAAGCTCCCATGCAGCGCAGAAGGTCGGAGGGTACGGTCAGGGCATGACCACACTGCGCGATATCATGACCACCGACCTGACCACCACCGATCCCCGCGCCACCCTGAAAGAGGTCGCCACGCTGATGCGGGAGCAGGACATCGGCAACGTGCTGATCATGGACGGCGACACCCTGAGCGGCATCATCACGGACCGGGACATCGTCATCCGCGCCGTGGCGTACGGGCACGACCTGGGCAGCGCCGCAACCGACTACGCCACTGGCAGCGTGTTCACCATGGACGCGGGCACCAGCGTGCAGGACGCCGCGAAGGCCATGGCGGACCGCCAGTTGCGCCGCCTGCCCGTCACGGACGGCGCGAAGGTCGTCGGAATCGTGAGCCTTGCCGACCTCGCCACACGCGCCAGCGGCGGCGCGGACGAACAGGCGCTCCAGGGCATCAGCCAGCCCACCATCTGAAGCGGCGCAGGGAGGGCGGCCTGGGTTTTCCCCGGGCCGCCCCCTCTTGAGCATTCCTCCATTCCAGGCGTCCGGCATTGACTTCGAGCGCACGCGAAGGACTACGGTGTCCGCATGACCCCGATCAAGAGCCCACTGGCCCCCCGCGCCGACGCCGCCGACCTACTGAAAGACACCGACCTGACCGGCCAGACCGCCGTCGTGACCGGCGCGGGCTCCGGGCTGGGCGTCGAGACCGTCCGCGCGCTCCTGGGCGCCGGGGCGCGCGTGATCATGCCTGTCCGTGATACCGCGCGCGGCGAGGAGGTCGCCCGCGAACTCGCCCAGGCCACCGGAAACAGCGACGTGCACGTGCTGCACCTCGATCTCGGGTCGCTCGTCTCGGTACGGCAGGCCGCCCGGGAGATTCTGGCCCTGGCCCCGCAGATCAAGATGCTGATCAACAACGCGGGCGTCATGGCCACCCCGCAGGGCCAGACCGCCGACGGCTTCGAGACACAGTTCGGCACGAACCACCTGGGGCACTTCCAGCTGACCCGCCTGCTGATGCCCGCGCTGCTGGCTGCCGCGCCCGCGCGGGTCGTGTCCCTGAGCAGCAGTGGCCACCGCATCAGCGACATCCGCTGGGACGACCCGAACTTCCGGGCGACCCTCTACGACCCCTGGCAGGCGTACGGGCAGAGCAAGACCGCCAACGCCCTGTTCGCCGCCGAACTCAACCGCCGTTACGCTGACCAGGGCGTCACCGCGAACGCCGTGCATCCCGGCGGGATCATGACCGGGCTACAGAAGCACATGCCCGAAGGCGAGGCGCAGCGGCGCGGCTGGGTCGACGAGAACGGCGTGCCCAACCCAGCCTTCAAGACGCCCGCGCAGGGCGCGAGCACCAGCGTGTGGGCGGCCACGGCGCCCGAACTCGACGGCGTGGGCGGCCTGTTCCTTGAAGACCTCCAGCAGAGCACCCCGCTGGACGAGACCAGCCCCAACCCGATGTTCGGGTACAAACATTACGCGCTGGACGCGGACAGCGCCCGCCTCCTCTGGACCCTCAGTGAGCAGCTGATCGACCAGACCGGGAAGTAAACACAGAAGACAGCAGGGCCCCCGGCTCATCAGACCGGGGGCCTCCTGGATTCGGGACTTATCCCAGGTCGCGCAGTTTGCGGTACAGCTCCTTCTGCTCATCGCTCAGGGTGGCGGGTACCGTCACGTTCAGGCGCACGTACAGGTCGCCGCGCGTGCCGTCCTTCTTTGGCCAGCCCTGCCCGCGCAGGCGCATACGCCGCCCGCCGCTGCTGCCGGGAGGCACGCTCAGGTTCCCCTTGCCGCTCAGGGTCTGCACGGTCACGTCGCCACCCAGCGCCGCGACAGGAGCGGGCACGTCCACGCTGGTGGTCAGATGGTCGCCGTCCAGGTCGAAGCGGGCGTCCTCCAGCACGCGGATGGTCAGCAGCACGTCCCCACCGCCCGGGCCCTGCCCGGCCAGCCGCAGGCGTGCACCGTCCCGCGTGCCCGCCGGGACGCGCAGGCTCAGGCGTTTGCCGTCCACGTTGATGACCTCGTCCGAGCCGCTGAAAGCTTCCTCCAGCGTGACCTGCAACTCGCCTTCCACGTTCTGCACGAAGCGGCGACTCTGGCCTACGCCGCCCAGGCCGCCGCCGAGGAGGTCCTCGAGGTTCACCTGCGCGCCGCCCTGGAAGCCCGCGCCGCCCCGCCGCCCGGCCCCGCCGAACAGCCCCTGGAAGAAATCGCTGAACTGCGAACCGTCGAACCCCGCGAAGTCCCCACCCTGGAAGCCGCCGCCCTGGTAGCCAGGGGGCACCTGCCCGGTGTGCCCGAACTGGTCGAACACCTTACGTTTCTCCGGGTCGCTCAGGACGGCGTAGGCCTCGCCGATCTCCTTGAACTTCTCGGCGGCCTTCTCGTCTCCGGCGTTTTTGTCCGGGTGGTACTGCTTGGCCAGCTTGCGGTACGCGCTCTTGATGTCCGCGTCGGACGCGCCGCGGGACACGCCCAGCACGTCGTAGTAATCCTTGTACGCCATGACTTCCTCCTCTCCTGTGTCCCGGTACGACCCTACGCGCCCAGCTGTTCCAGGCGGTTCAGGACCACCCGCAGCCCGTACGCCGCGGCGATCTCGCGGGCGGTCACGCCCCGCCGGTCCGCCTGCCCTGGTTTCGCGCCGCGCGCCACGAGCAGGTCCAGCACGTCCGTACGCGGCGCGCGGCGCCCCTCCTTGTACGCCTGTCCTTCCACGTCCACGCTGTGCAGCAGTGGCAGCCAGTAGCGCGGGTCGTCCGGCAGCGCGCCCGCCTGGAGCAGCGCCCGGATGAACGTGGGCGGCGCGTCCCGGTCGATGGCGAGGTTCAGCAGCGGCAGCGTCGAGGTGCCCGGCCAGAAGTTCACGTCGTGCACGCGGCCCAGCAGGGCCAGCAGGTCTGACTCGGCCACGCCGTGCCGCAGCGCCCAACCCAGCGCCTCGTGCGTTTTCGTCTGACTGGGCGCCTGTACCTCGTCGGTCAGGGTGCCTGCCTTGAGCGCCTCGATCAGCGGGTTGGCGTTCTCGCGCTGCACGAGCCGCACGTACTCGCCTTCCACCTGCTCGCGCGCCCAGCCTTCCTTGCGCAGCAGCTTCAGGCTGCTCGTCACGCTCGGGTTGCTCTGGAAGCACTTCACCGGAATGCGCCGTGCCAGTTCCTCCCAGCCGTACTCGGCCTGGAGGTGCGTCACGACGCGTTCCAGCGTCACGCCATGCAGAGGATCGCGGGCCGTTGATGGCTGACGCGGCAGGCCCTTCTCTCCCTCAACCATCAACGGTCACCTCTCAACCCTTCCTGCTCACGACGACGCGCGCGGGACGCACGAGGCGGTCTCCCATGCGGAAGCCCAGCTGGTATACCTGCACGATCACGTCGTCCTCATCGCCGGGCACGACCTGCAGCGCCTCGTGCCACTGCGGGTCGAACGCCTCGCCTTCCTTGCCGGTCGCTTCCAGGCCCAGGCCCGCGAACACGCCCAGGATCTTGCCCTGCACGGCCTGCATGCCGGGGATCAGCTTGGCGGGGTCGGCGGTGCCCATGGTCACGGCGCGGTCCATGTCGTCGTACACGGGCATCAGCGCCTCAGCGGCCTTGCTCACGCCCTGACCCTGCGCGGCGTGCACGTCCTCCTGCGTGCGGCGGCGGTAGCTGTCGAAGTCGGTCGCCAGTCGGGCCAGGCGGCCCTTCAGGTCGGCGTTCTCCTTCTCCAGTTCGTCGGCGCGTTCCAGCTTCGCCATCATCTCCTGCACCTGCCCGAGCATGCCCTCGTCCAGGCCGTCCATGCCGGGGAAGGCCGTCTCGGCGTCCTCGGCCATGTTGTCGGTTTCGGTGTCGGGCACGTCCAGGCCGTCCTCGCTGACGGTTCTGGCGCGGGTGTCGGCTTCAGTGGGCGCGGTGGTGTCCGGGGTGGGTTTGCGTTGATCGTCGGTCATTTTGGGGCCTCGCTTGCGGAACATCCGTTCCAGCTTAGTCGTGCAGGGCAGGGGAGAGGCGGCGCCGTGGCCGTCCTCTCCCCTGCAAGTGTGTCTGATCGTGG
Source organism: Deinococcus radiotolerans (assembly GCF_014647435.1). Classification (NCBI taxonomy): domain Bacteria; kingdom Thermotogati; phylum Deinococcota; class Deinococci; order Deinococcales; family Deinococcaceae; genus Deinococcus; species Deinococcus radiotolerans. Next base: position 162,952 of record NZ_BMPE01000005.1, read on the forward strand.
AGGACGAGCGCTTATTCGGCGGGTTTAAAGTCCGCGTCGATCACGTCGTCATCGGCTTTCGCCTGCGGCTGGCCCTGCGCGGCGCCGGCGTCCTGACCCTGCGCCTGCGCGGCGGTCATGAAGGTCCGGAGTTCCTCTTCCAGCTTCTTCTGCGCAGCGTCGATCTTGGCGTCGTCGTCGCTGCGGACGGCTTCCTCGGCCTCGTCGGCGGCGGCCTTGAGCTTGTCCTTGGCGTCCTGGGCGGCAGAGCCGTTCTCCTCGATCTGGCCGAGGGCCTGGACGCGCAGGCTGTCGAGGTTGTTGCGCTTCTCGACCTTCTCGCGGCGCTGCTTGTCGGCGGCCGCGTTCTGCTCGGCTTCCTGCACCATGCGTTCCACGTCGCCCTTGTCGAGGGTGGTGGTGTTCTCGATGCGGATGCTGGCTTCCTTGCCGCTGGTCTTCTCCTTGGCGGTGACGTGCAGGATGCCGTTGGCGTCGATGTCGAAGGTCACCTCGATCTGGGGCTGACCGGCGCGCATGGGCGGGATGCCTTCGAGCTTGAAGCGGCCCAGGCTCTTGTTGTCGTTCGCCATGGGGCGTTCACCCTGGAGGACGTTGATCTCCACGCCGGGCTGGTTGTTCTCGGCGGTGGTGTAGATCTCGGTCTTCTTGGCGGGCACCGTGGTGTTGCGGGTGATCATCGGAGCGATCATGCCGCCCTTGACTTCCACGCCCAGCGTCAGCGGAGTCACGTCCACCAGGACGATGTCGCCCAGGCTGCTGTCCCCCTGGATGATCCCGGCCTGCACGGCGGCGCCGAGCGCAACGGCCTCGTCGGGGTTCACGGACTCGTTGGGGGTCTTGCCGATGATGTCCTGCACGATGCGCTTCACGGCGGGGATGCGGGTGCTGCCGCCCACCAGGATTACTTCGTCGATCTTGCTGGCGTCCAGCTTGGCGTCCGCAAGGGCCTGTTCGACGGGCTTGCGCACGCGGCGCAGCAGGTCGGCGGTGAGTTCCTCGAACTTCGCGCGGCTCAGGGTGCGCTCGAGGTGCATGGGTGTGCGGGTCTCGGGGTCGAAGGTGATGAACGGCAGGCTGATGGTGGTTTCAGACGCGTTGCTCAGTTCGATCTTGGCCTTCTCGGCCGCTTCGATCAGGCGCTGCAGGGCCTGCTTGTCCTTGCGCAGGTCGAAGCTGTTGTCCTTCTGGAACTCGGTGGCGAGCCAGTCGACGATGCGCTGGTCGAAGTCCGCGCCGCCCAGGTGAGTGTCGCCGCTGGTGGACTTCACTTCGAACACGCCGTCACCCAGTTCGAGGATGGTCACGTCGAAGGTGCCGCCCCCCAGGTCGAAGACCAGCACGGTCTCGTTGCCCTTGCGCTCCAGGCCGTAGGCGAGCGCGGCGGCGGTGGGTTCGTTGATGACGCGCAGGACGTTCAGCCCCGCGATCTCACCGGCCTGCTTGGTGGCCTCGCGCTGGCTGTTGTCAAAGTACGCGGGCACGGTGACGACCACGTCCTTGATCTTCTCGCCCAGCTTGGCGCTGGCGTCGTTCACGAGTTTGCGCAGCACCTCGGCGCTGACCTGCTCGGGGGCGAGGTCCTGGCCGTTCACTTCGATGCGCACGCTGCCGCCGGGGCCTTCTTTCACAGTGAAGGGGCTGCGGGCGGCCTCTTCCTTCACTTCGTCCCAGCGGCGGCCGATGAAGCGCTTGACTTCGAACAGGGTCGCAGCAGGGTTCAGGGCGGCCTGACGGCGGGCGATCTGCCCGACGAGGCGCTCGTCGCCCTTGTACGCGACGACGCTGGGGGTGGTGCGGGCGCCTTCGGCGTTCACGATCACTTCGGGGCGGCCGCCTTCCATCACGGAGATCACAGAGTTGGTGGTGCCGAGGTCAATTCCGACTGCTTTGGGCATGTTGACTCCTGGAGGTATGGGGATTTGCTGCCATGCGGGCAGCAGTTCTGATCGCCATACAGCATAGGCCCACAGTTGTCGGGTGTCAATAGACTTGAGTGTAGGCCGCTCAAGTCTAAGATTCGCTCAAGAGATCCAGGAGGCCCGTGACGCATCGGAGGCGAGGGCTATTTGATACTGACCCTCACGCCCGCCAGCCAGCCACCTGCCGTTCCAGGTATTGACGCACGCTGTACGCCGATACGCGGCTGAGCCCAGGTCACCAGGACACGATCCTGTACGCTCCACGGCCGTTCACCCAGGCGGTCGCGTCGAGCCTGTCGTCATCCCCGTCATAGCCCTGGTTGAAGATGACCAGCGTGTCCGGTGCGTCCGTCTGCCCCGCCTCTGGCGTCGTGGCGCGCCGATTGACGGACAGGACGTGCGTGGGAGACGCCTCATCCGGGCCCAGACCGGCGAACCAGGTCCCGAAGTGCCGGTTGATCCCAGCGATCCTCTCCGGCGTTGGCAGAGCAACTGGATGCAGAGGCGCAGGTACCAGCGGATCAAACAGCGTCGTCAGCTGCTCCCACATCATGGGCGCCGCGCGAACCGGCAACCAGCAGTCATCAGCCGCCCACGTGCACGATGGGCCGACGGTCCCGGTCCGGTTCGGCGCGGCGCAGGATCTCGCGTGTCAGGGGGGGCACGTCCCCGCGCCCACCGATCACGAAGTCCAGCGCCAGTTGCAGGGGGCTCTCCTCGGTCCAGCGCATGTACACCTGCGGCGGCGCGCCCTTCTTGCGCAGGGTGAGCATCACGGCCGCAATCGTATTCGGAATGCTCGACCCGCGCGCCCGCAGGATCGAGTACGGCCCGACGTTCAGGCCCGTGACCTCAACTACGTCCGTGAACTCGCTCGCGTCGTCCACCTCCACCTCCAGGAACAGGAACGGCTCATCCTCCGGGAGGTGCACCATCTGCCGCACCCGCAGCTCCTGCTTGCTGTACTCCGACTCGGCCGACCGTCCCGGGTGGTGGCACACGAAGCGCAGCGGGCGGATCGGGTGCGTCTTGAGGACCTGGATGGCCGCGTCGTCAAACTGCACCTGACTGACCCTCAGCTCGAACGACCGCGAAATGCGGGAGCTGATCCCCACGGCGAGGATCAGCACGATGAACAGCAGCGCGATCAGCAGGCCCTGCGGGTTGCTGAAGATCGTCACGGCGCTGGTGTACACGAAGATGGCGCTGATCACCCCGAAGGCCCGCGCCACGCCCGGCTGGCGGCGCCGGATGGCTGTCAGGCACACCGCGACCGCCGCGGAGGTCATCATAGCCAGCACGCCGGTCGCGTACGCCGCCGCCTGCGCGTCCACGTTCGCGCGGAACGCCACCGTCACCACGAACGCGATCAGCAGGTAGATCAGCACCAGCGGGCGGTGCAGCCGCGTCCACTCGGGCGCCATGCCGTAGCGGGGCAGGTAACGCGGCACGATGTTCAGCAGGCCCGCCATGGCGCTGGCGCCCGCGAACCACAGGATCAGAATGGTACTCACGTCGTACGCCGTGCCGAACCACTCGCCCAGGTACGTGTGCGCCAGGAACGCCAGCGCGCGCCCATTCGCCTCGCCGCCCGGCTGGAACTGCGCCGCCGGAATCAGCAGGGTGGTCACCAGACTGCTCGTGATCAGGAAGGCACTCATCAGCAGGGCCGCCGTGGTCAGCAGCCGCTTACCGTTGCGGATGCGCCCGGTGGGTTTCTCCTCCGTGTCCCCCTTGTCCCCCTCGATTAGGGGCATGACGACCACGCCCGTCTCGAAGCCCGACAGGCCCAGCGCCAGCTTCGGGAACACCAGCAGCGCCGCGCCGATCAGCGCCAGCGGCGAGCCGAACCCCGCGTGCAGGCTGCCCAGCCAGTTCTGCACTAGGTCCGGCTGGGCCAGGATCACCTGCGCGCCCTTGCCGATCACCACGGCGCTCAGGGCCAGGTACGCCACGACCAGCACCACCGCAATCCCGATGGCCTCCTTGAACCCCTTGAGGAACACGGCGCCCAGCAGCAGCAACAGCAGCAGCGTCACGCCCACCTGATGGCCCTCCAGCGCCGATTTCAGGAACGGGTTCTCGATCAGGTGCGCCGAGGCGTCCGCGGCGGACAGCGTGATCGTGATGATGAATCCGGTCGCCACGAAGCCGATCAGGGACAGCACCAGGAACTTGCTGGGCCAGTACGACAGCAGCCGCTCGAGCATGCTGATTGACCCGTCCCCGTGCGGGCTGTCCTCCGCCACCCGGCGGTACATGGGCAGTGCGCCGAAGAGGGTCACCAGCACCAGCACCAGCGTGGCAAACGGGGACACGGCCCCAGCGGCCAGCGCCGCGATGCCCGGCTGGTAGCCCAGCGTGCTGAAGTAGTCCACCCCGGTCAGGCACATCACCTTCCACCAGGGGTGCTGACGCTCGTGCGCCCTGACCTCACCCTCGGCCTCGTAGAAGCCCTCCTGCTGCGGGTGATCCTCCTGCTGGAGCACCCAGCGGGAGACTTTCTGTGACAGGGGCCTCAGCGGCGAGGACGGCATGACTCGCGGAGTATCCGCCTTTCCCAGCGGAAAAGAAAGGTGCCTCCCCTCACGATCTGGGGGAGGCATCACCCGGCGCCGGGCGCGCACGAGCCTCAGGGCCCGGCGGCGTTTCTCAGGGGTACAGGCCGCGCAGCGCGCGCGCCTCAAGGACGCGGGTGCAGGCCACGATGTATACGGCGGTGCGCAGCGTCACGCCGTGGCGTTCCTTGACGTCCCACAGGCTGCCGAAGGCCTCACTCATGATGCGGTCCAGGCGCTTGTTGATCTCGTCTTCGGTCCAGAAGAACGAGCTGAAGTCCTGCACCCACTCGAAGTACGATACGGTCACGCCGCCCGCGTTGGCCAGCACGTCCGGCACGACCGTCACGCCCCGCTCGGCGAGCAGGTCGTCCGCGGCGGGAATGGTAGGGCCGTTGGCGCCCTCGACGATCAGTTTCGCCTTGATCTGCCCGGCGTTCGCCAGGGTGATCTGCTTTTCCAGCGCGGCGGGAATCATCACGTCGCAGTCCACGCCCCAGAACTCGTCCCGCTTGATTTCTTCGGTACCGGGCAGTTCGGTGATCTTGCCGGTGCGGCGCAGGTGCTCCAGCGCCGCCTTCGGGTCGATCCCGGCGTCGCTGTAGACCGTGCCGGTCACGTCCTGAATGGCGACGATCTTCGCGCCGTGCTCATGGAAGATGCGCGCGGCGGCCTCACCCACGTTCCCGAAGCCCTGCACCGCCACCCGCGCGCCCTGCATGGGCATCCCGAGTTTCTTCATGGCCTCCGCGCCGGTCACGAACACGCCGCGCCCGGTGGCGTCCCCGCGGCCCAGGCTGCCGCCCAGCGACACGGGCTTGCCGGTCACGACGCCGGTCGCGGTGCGGCCCACGTTCATGGAGTACGTGTCCATCATCCACGCCATGGTCTGCGGGTTGGTGTTCACGTCCGGCGCAGGAATGTCCTTCTCCGGCCCAATGATCAGGCCGATCTCGGTGGTGTAACGGCGGGTCAGGCGCTCCAGTTCGCCCGTGCTGTACTTACGCGGGTCAATGCGGATGCCGCCCTTGCCGCCCCCGTACGGGAGGTTCACGGCGGCGTTCTTCACGGTCATCCACGCCGACAGGGCCATGACCTCGCTGAGCGTCACGTCCTGGTGGTAGCGCACGCCACCCTTGGCGGGCCCGCGCGACGTGTTGTGCTGCACGCGGTACCCCTCGAAGTGCGCGACCGTGCCGTCATCAAGGTGGATCGGTACGTCCACGACCAGGATGCGCTTGGGCCGCTTGAGGGTCTCGGCCCAGTAGGCGAGCTTGCCGAGGTACGGCGTGACCCGCTCGACCTGCTCGAGGTAGATCTCGTACGGCCCGATGTTGTTCGGGTCGAGGTAGCTGGGAATGGCGTGCGCGCCGGATTTGGGCCCAGTGCTGTTGGTCGGATCTTGCGTGGCGGTCATGGCAGTGCCTCCAGGAAAGGAGAGGGGGTAGAGGTGGTGGTTCGTCTTCGCCGCGCGGGGCGGCCCGCGCGTGGCCGCTGAATTCAGCGTGCTGGGAAGGCGGTTATGGGTACACGCCGCGCATCACGGTGGCGCTATGCAGGCGGTTCAGGGCCAGGGCGTACGCGGCGGTGCGCACGTCGGTGCCGCGGGTGCGGGCCACCTGCATGACGTCACTGACGGCCACGTTCACGCGCTGGTCGATGGCGGCTTCGATTTCCTCTTCCGTCCAGAAGAAGTTGCTGGCGTCCTGCACCCATTCCAGGTAGTTCACGACCACGCCGCCGATGCTGGCGATCAGGTCGGGAATGACCTGCACGCCCTGGGTGGTCAGGAAGCGTTCTGCTTCAGGCAGCACGGCGCGGTTGGTGGCCTCCACGACGTAGCGGGCGCGGATGGCGTGGGCGTTCCCGGCGTTCACGGTGCCGTAGTCGTAGGCGAGCATCAGGACGTCCACGTCCAGCTCGGTGACCTCGGCGGGGGTGATGTCGGTGGCGAATCCGGCGACGCTGCCGCGTTCCTCGCGGTACGCGGACAGGGCGTCCAGGTCCAGGCCGGAGCTGGCGAAGGTCGCGCCGTCCTGGTCGGACACCGCGATGACCAGGGCGCCCTGCGCGGCGAGGGTCTGCGCGGCGCGGCGGCCCACGTCCCCGAAGCCGTACACGGCGACCTTGGCTCGGCTGAGGCTCTCGCCCCGGTCCTCCAGCACGCGCGCGGCGACCAGTGCGGCGCTGCGGCCCCGGGCGTCCTTGCTGCCGTAGCTGCCGCCCAGCGGGATGGGCTTGCCGACCACGACGCCATTGCTGGTCGTGCCGGTGTTCTCGTTGTACGTGTCGAGCATCCAGGCCATCGCCTGCGCGTCGCTGCCCACGTCGGGCGCGAGGATGTCCTCGTTGTGGCCGATCAGTTCCACCAGTTCGCTGGTGTAGCGGCGCACCACGCCCTCCAGTTCGTGCGGGCTGAGCGTCGCGGGATCGACGTCCACGCCGCCCTTGGCGCCGCCCAGGGGCAGGTCGGCCACGGCGGCCTTGAGGGTCATGATCGCGGCGAGCACCTCGCACTCGTGGGCGTTGACGCCCTCGCGCAGGCGCACGCCGCCCATGCTGGGTCCGCGCGAGGTGCTGTGCACGGTGCGGTAGCCGCGGAACACGCGGATGTTGCCGTCGTCCATGCGCACGGGGAGGTTCACACTGACGGTGCGTTTGGGGTACTTGAAGTACGCGAGGGACTGGTCCGTGACCTCGCAGTGGGGCAGTGCCTGCTGGAGTTGCTCCATGAGGCCCTGCCAGTTGAGTCCTGATGCCCGCATTTGACGGTCTCCTTCCCTTCGGTGGGAATTGGGGTGAAAGGGTGATTGGCTCAGGCGCAGCATACACGCGCCCAGTGAGACGCATAGACAGGCGCGGGGGCCTGACGTCCCACGATGATGTCCAGCCAGCCTCCGAAGTTGTATCCAGTATCCACAGGGGCGTCAACCCCATTTTCTCACGCCAAACACGCGTAAAACCTGAACCGGTTCCACTTCCGGCTCAGCTGCTCCAGGCCTCAGGTACCTGCCGAACGGCAAGGCAGCCCCCCGGCATCACAGGCTCTTGGTCCTGCGCTGTGTCCCAGGCCACCGGACGCGGCAGGCAAGTCTGAACCCGGCCCAAAATAAAGGAGGAGCCGCGTGGGCTCCCCTCCAGCTGACCTCACTCAGCGGCTGCGTTCGATCTCGCGCACCGCCAGCCGTTCCAGCGCGTCCCGCGCGTCCCCGGCGGGCAGCGCCCTCAGCGCGTCCACCGCCAGCCACGCCCGGCGGCGCACCTCGGCGCGGGTTGCCTCGAAGGCCCCCTCCTGCGCCGCCAGGGCCTGCACACGCGCTATGTCCCCCTCATGGGCAGCGCGTCGCTCCAGCACCTCGCGCACCTCGTCCCCGTGAGGCCCGTGCAGCAGATGCAGCAGCGGGAACGTCGCCTTACCCTCGCGCAGGTCACCGCCCACCGGCTTGCCCAGCGTCACCTCATCAGCCGCCAGATCCAGCAGGTCGTCCTGCATCTGGAAGGCCATGCCGTACTCCAGCCCAAACGTGGCCAGCGCCTCACGCTGCGCCGCAGGCGCGCCCAGCAGCACCGCCGGGGCCTCAGCGGCCAGCTGCGTCAGGGCGGCCGTCTTCCCATGAATCACCGTCAGGTAGTGCTCCAGGGCGTACTCCTGATACGCCGCGACCTGAAACTGCAGGACCTCGCCCTCGCAGATCACGCTGGCGGTCTCGCCGAACATGCGGGTTAGGGCCGCGCCGCCCGGCATGCCCGAGAGCAGCCCCAGCAGCCGCGCCAGCATGAAATCGCCACTCATGACGCTCACCACGTTCCCGAAGCGCCGGAACGCCGCCTGCTGCCCCCGCCGCGTATCCGCGTCGTCGATCAGGTCGTCGTGCAGCAGCGACGCAGAGTGCAGCAACTCCACGCACACGCCCAGGTCCCGCACGGCCCCCCAGTCCGCGCGGTCCGGGCCGGCACCCAGCGCCTGCGCCGCCAGCAGCGCAATCGTGGGCCGCACGCGCTTCCCGCCCGCCGCGACCAGGTCATCCCCGATCAGCTCGATGAACTCCACCCGTGACCGCAGCACCTCGCGCAGCCGCGCATCGAACGCCGCATCCGGCAGGCCGAGGGTGAGAAGGCCAGTCATGCGCGCAGTATAGGGAGGACCGGGGCAGCCAAACGTACCACCCCCCCCAGCTTCCGTCCCGGGCATGAAGGCTTCCGCGCCCCGCCGAGCGCTTTGTCCCTCGCAGGTCACATGCTCCTCATGCTACAAAGCAGGGTATGGAAAGTGTCGTTGCTCTGTTCCGCGAACCCCAGCAGGCGCAGGGGGCGCTGCAGACCCTCCTGCAGCGCGGCTTTGACCGTGACCACCTCGGCTTTGCCCTGACCGACGTCGTCGCGCAGGAGGACATCGCGCAGCAGACCGGCGTGAGCCCCGAAGTCGGCCAGCCCGCCGGGTCGGCCGCCGTCATCAAGGGCGCGTGGCTGGGCATCCTGGGCGGCGTGGTCCTGACCGTGCCGATCTGGCTGCTGCTGCTGATCATTCCCATCACCCGCGTCTACGCCCACGGCGGCGTGCTGGGCATCCTGTTCGGCGTGATCGGTGGCGCCGCCCTGGGCGGCCTGTTCGGCGCGCTGGCCGGCAGCGACCACGGCGACTTCGTGAACCTGCTGCGCCGCATGGGCGTCCCCGCCGAGCAGGCCGAGAAGTTCTACGGCGGCATGAAGGGCGGCCACATCATGGTCATCGCCCGCGACCCCAGCGGCGTGCGCGCCGACGAGGCCCTGAGCGTCATGCGCAAGCACGGCGCCGTGAAACTCGAAGACGCGGTGGGCGCCGGACAGCTGCACAGCGAACGCCACTAGAGTCAACCTGCACGCGCGGCCCACTTCTGGTCTTCCAGAGTGGGCCGCGCCCCATGGAGGCCCGGCCCGCAGGGGAGAGCAGCCGCAGCCCGGGCGTTCACCAGAGTCGCTGGTCCTCCAGTGAAGGTGGCCAGGCGGGTCGAGGGCCCATGAGCCGGGGCACGCCCGCTCCTGCGCTGTGTAGGAGACTGTCAGACCCAGCTGGCTACACTGAGGCCATGTTCGGTCGCCGCGTTCCCCCCCATATCGTCTTCGCGTTCAGTCTGCTGCTGGCGGCCCTCTGCGCCTGGGGTGCGTACGCCGGGCTGACCGGCGGGCACGTCCTGTGGGGCGCCGTGGCCGCCGTGCTCGCGGTGTGGTTCACGGTGGACGCCGTCCGTTCCTACGGCTGGGCGCAGACCCGCAGGCGCGAGGACGCCGAGAAGCGCGCCCAGAATCACCCCAACCTCAAGCGCTGACTGGCCCCTCCCGCCGCACCCAGAAGCGCATGGGTTTGGGCGTGTCGTGGCCGTCCCCGCCCAGGTCCGGCCAGGACAGCGTGATGTGCAGGTCCGGCCGCTCCACGTAGCCGCGCGCAGCCCAGAACGCATGCAGAGGCCGGTACGACGCCGGGCGGGTCGGATGATCCGGCGCGCGCTGCACGGCGCAGAACGCGGTGACCCCCAGCCCCAGCGTGCGGGCGTGCGCCTCGCGCCCATCGAAAAACGCGTGCCCCAGGCCCCGGCCGCGGTACTCTGGCCGCAGGACGCTCTCGCCCAGGTACAGCACGTCCGCCGGGTCGAACTCCGGCGCGTGAAATGGCGCGCGGATCTCCGGGGTTTCCTGCGTCAGCGGCAGGGCGCTGCTGGCCCCCACCACCCGCGTCCCGTCGCGCGCCAGGATCATCACGGCGTCCGGCGCGTCCAGGTACGTACGCAGGTAACGCTCCTCGTACGCGGCGCTGCCGCCGTACAGGTAGGGAAACTCGCGGAACACGTCAATGCGCAGTTGCGCCAGGTCCGGCAGGAACGGCGCCAGTGCCGGCCCGCGCACCGCCTGGACGGTCAGGCTCAAGCACCCACCTGCCGGGACCAGTCCGCGAGGTTGTAGTAGTTCGTGACCCGCGCGATCCGCCCGCCGCGCACCTCGAAGAACGCGCCGACCGGCAGCTCGTAGCGCTGGCCACGCGCCTCAGGCAGGCCAGGATCGGTGCGGAGGTACTCGCCGTGAATGACGAACTCCGCGCTGGCGCGCGTGCCATCGGGCGTCGTCATGACGACCAGATCGCGGGCCTGCTCGCGGTAGTGGGCGTCCATCTTGGCCAGAAACGCGCGGAAGGCCTCCAGGCCCACCTGGGTATCGCCCTCATTGATGTCGTGTCGCACGTCCTCCGTCAACAGGGCCAGCATGCCCCCGAAATCGGCGGCATTGAAGGCCGCGTAGTACTGCTCAATCAGGGCGAGGGTATCGCGGTGCATGCCTGCACCATACCGCGCAGTCTGCGCGCGGCCCCTCTATGTCCCGCGGTCCGGAAGCGTCTGGTGTCGCTGCACGTGCGGCCTCTTCATGGGACATTCAGGGAAAAAACAGAGGTTTTTCATGAAAACGCATCACCCTTCAGGCAGTCGTCAGGCCAATCCGGGCCGACTGAAAGAAATTCACGCGCTTGACAGCCGGGAATCTGCTACTTTAGGAACACTTTATTCAGCAGTAATCGTGACACCCTGCCCGGGAAGCGGCCCACTGGAGGAACCTCGCGTGAAAGCTCTGCGCTACATCATCACCCGCCCCTGCCTACAGGAAGGCAGCCTGCGCCTCCTCAAGTACCTGGAGGGCACCTTCCCCAGCGCCGGGCCCGTCGTGCTGGTCGATGATCACGGCCAGGAACACCACGCCCAGGTGGACCTCCAGCGCCGCGCCGTCACCGGGTTGGGCAGCCTGTACCACGCGCAGAACCTCGGCGTGAACGACGTGCTGATGATCACGCCCCTCACCCCGGGCCGCTTCCAGGTGGACTCCATCGTCAAACCCCACGCGCCCCCACCCGCGCCCCGCCGCGAGCAGCCCAAAGCGCCGGAAACGCGCCGCGTGGTCGTGGCCACCACGCCCCACGTGCGCGAGGTGCGCCTTCAGGAAGTGCGCGCCCCACTGGCCCTGAGCGCCGAACCCACCAGCACCCGGGCCGCCCCCTCCGAGCCGACCGCCCCCACTGAACGGCCCACGCCAGAGCCCGCCCCCCGCGTCACCACGCCGGCCCAGGCTGCCGTCCCGCTCGCCGCGCGCCCTGCCCCCACCAAACCCACCGTGCGGCCCCTGGACGTGCGCTTCGACGCGCCCCGCCAGCCCCAGCCCAGCCCGCCCCCCGCCCCCATCAGGAGCCGCGACGACGCCGCGCACCTGGCCGAACTGGCCCGCCTGACTGGCTACCGCCTGGAAGACCTGGGCAGCGGCGTGCTGCGCCTGAACGCCGAACTGGGCGCTCACAGCTACGCCGTGCTGATCGCCACCAGCGAGGCCGCCGTGCGCGCCGACGCCTGGAAGGAACGCGCCGACTACTGCGTCCTCCTGACCGGCGAGGCCGACCGCGCCGTGAATACCCCCCGCCTGACCCGCGAGGCCCTGGAAGCCCTGACCGAACACGCCCAGCTGGCCCCCCTCACCCCGGTGGACCTGCGCGGCTATTGGAAGGCCGGCAGCGTGGACCTCGAGGCCGCGGCCAGCGTCGCGGAACTCGTGGGCGCGCACCTCGCGCAGCGCGGCGCGTTCAGCGCGGTCCTGCTGACCCTGGCGCAGCAGCCCGCGCATTCCCTGGTCAGCGTGCAGCGCCTCGCCGAGCGGCTGGGCAGCGGCGTGAACTACGCCGAGCTGGGCAGCATCCTCGACACCCTGACCCGCGCGCCCTTCCTGGCCCTGACGCCCCTGCCCGGCGGCCAGTACCTGCTGCGCAGCGGCGTCACCGACCTGCTGAGCGAACTGGCCGAATACGCCGAGGGCCTGCGCCGCCGCACCCGCGTCCCCCTGCGCGAAGCCGTGCCCGCCTGACCCGAACCCCGCACACGATCCGCCCCGCACCGCGCCCCTACACTGGCGCGGTGCCTGACTTCACCCCCGCCGAACTGACCCGCGTCCGCTCGGCCCTGCTCGGCTGGTTCGACCGGAACGGCCGTGACCTGCCCTGGCGTCACGGCCCCGAAGGGCGCCGCGACCCCTACCGCGCCTGGGTGGCCGAGGTGCTCCTCCAGCAGACACAGGTCGCGCGGGGCCTGACGTACTACCAGCGCTTCCTGGACAGTTTCCCCACCGTGCACGCCCTGGCCGCCGCGCCCCAGGAGGCCGTGCTGAAAGCCTGGGAGGGCTGCGGGTACTACGCCCGCGCCCGCAACCTGCACCGCGCCGCGCAGCACGTCGCCGCCCACGGCTACCCGCACGACCACGCGGGCTGGCTGGCCCTGCCCGGCGTGGGCCCCTACACCGCCGCCGCCCTGAGCAGCCTCACGCAGAACGCCGCGCACGCCGTGAACGACGGCAACGTCCGCCGCGTCCTGGCCCGACTGCACGCCCACCCCCAGCCCACGCCCGCCTGGGTGCAGGCCCACGCCGACACCCTGCTGGACCCAGACCGGCCCGGCGCGTGGAACGAAGCGGTCATGGACCTCGGCGCGACCATCTGCACCCCGAAAGCGCCGCAGTGCCACCGCTGCCCACTGAGCCCCTGGTGCCAGGCCGCCGCGCTGGGCACCCCCACCGCCTACCCCGCCCCGAAACCCCGCCCGGCCGTGCAGGACCTGCACGCCGTGGCCGTCCTGATCGGCACCCCGGAGCACGCCGCGCTGGAAGAACGCACCGGCACGCTGCTGGGCGGCCTGATGGGCCTGCCCAGCCAGAGCTTCGACCCCGCCCAGCCCGCCGCGCAGGCGCAGGCCATCGCGGCGCTGTGCAATCGCCTGCACGCCACCCCGGGCGAGACCCTGGGACAGGTCACGCACGCCATGACCCACCGCCGCGTCACCCTGCACGTCTACCGCGCCACCGGCGGCCCCGCGCCGCAGGACGTCTCCCGCGCCGCCCTGTCCCGCCTGGACCGCAAGGCCCTGAACCTCATGACGCCCCTCCTGACCCCACCCACCTGACCACCCCCCCAGCCGCGCCGGGAGGCTGTCAGAATCCTGTGATGACCTGCGCCCTCATGCATCTTTCCGCGGACGCGCGCCTGAACGCACACAGTAGACTGGCCCCGTGAAGTCCCTTCCCGCCGCCCAGCTGGCTCTCCGGACCGTTCAGACCGTCAGGAACACCGTCCGCAGCGCCCTGGTCTGGGGTTACGAGCAGCGGCTCGCCCGCGAGGTCCGCACCCACGGCCGACTCCCACAGCACCTGGGCCTGATCCTCGACGGCAACCGCCGCTTCGCCCGCGCCAGCGGCCTGCAACGCGAACTCGGGCACTCCATCGGCGCGGACAAGGCCCATGAGGTCCTGCACTGGTGCCTGGAACTCGGCATCCCCGCCGCGACCATCTGGGTGCTGTCCACCGACAACCGCAGCCGCGACCCGCAGGAACTCGCGCACATCCTGTCCCTGCTGGAAAAAGAAGCCCGGGCGCTGGCCACCGACCCCCGCATCCATGCCAACCGCGTCCGCGTCCGCGCCATCGGGCAGCACGGCGGCTTCCCCCCCCAGGTGCTCGCCGCCCTCCAGGACCTGGAAACCAAAACGGCCCACTACGACGGCATGCGCCTCAACATTGCCGTCGGCTACGGCGGCCGTGAGGAAATCGTGGACGCCGTCAAAGCCCACCTCCAAGCGCAGGCCAACGCCGGACTCAGCCTGACCGACGCCGCGCAGCACCTGACACCAGACGACATCAGCGCCCACCTGTACGCCGCAGACACCCCCGACCCGGACTTCATCATCCGCACCAGCGGCGAGATCCGCCTGTCAGGCTTCATGCTCTGGCAGAGCGTGTACTCCGAGTACTACTTCTGCGACGTGTACTGGCCCGGCTTCCGCCGCGTGGACTTCCTGCGCGCCCTGCGCGACTACCAGGGCCGCGACCGCCGCTTCGGCCGCTGACCCGCGCCCCACCCGCCGGGGGCCACCCCGCAGCGTCCAGCTGGACAGGCCACGCCGCCACACCACCCGCGAATGTGAAATTTGCCGTAAACGACGCGCAATCCTTCACCGCTACCCGCCGCGCCGCCCCGGCGACCCGCGGCAGGCGTCCACACGACCTCCACCCGTCCCGGCCCCGTGTAAGCAGCGCGTAAGAAGCCGCTTCTTACCGTGAGAACAGTCAAAGAGCGCCACCGCGCCACAGCGCTTTCTGGAAGGAGAAGCATATGAAACACCTGAAATTCATCCTGATCATCAGTGCCGCCGGCGCGGCCGCCGCGCAGACCGCCAGCCCCGTCAGCCTGAACCTCGTCCTGTCCCTCGTCAGCACCGTCAAAGTCAACGGCAAGGCCACCGAGCAACTCACCGCCAACCCCAAGACCACCCTGCCCGGCGACGTCATCAGCCAGGTCGTCACCGTACGCAACAGCAGCGACAAGACCGTGCGCCAGTTCCCCGTCACCCTGCCCGTCCCCAAAGACACCCGCTACCTGAACATGGAAAAAGAACTGGACGGCGCCCAGGCGCAGTACTCCATCGACGGCGGCAAGACCTTCGCCCCCGCCCCCCTGAAACGCCGCGTGACCGTCACCGAGAACGGCAAGAGCGTCACCCGTGACGTCACCGTGAACCCCAACGAGTACACCACCGTCCGCTGGACCGTGAGCGAACTCAGCCCGAACGGCACCCTGAAACTCGGCTACCGCGTTCAGGTCAAGTAACCCCACCCCACCCGGGACGTCCAGGGGCACGCGCGCCTGAACGCCTTACCCCCTGCCGCCCCGCCAACCGCTCACGGAGGAGTTCAATGAAAACCACCCACCTGTTCACGCTCATGGCCGCACTGGCCGCCGGCACGGCCGCCGCTCAGGCCACTGTCAGCCGCACCGGCAACCTCACCAACGCGGGCGTAACCATCACCAACACCGCCTCCGCCACCTTCCAGGACCCCTCCAACACCAGCAACACCCTGAGCGCCAGCTCCAACACCGTGAGCACCACCGTACTGCCCAAGTACGGCTTCAACATCACCTACCCCGCCGGCGGCGACAGCGACGCCACCGACACCACCGCCAACGCCCCCGCCACCCACCAGCGCACCAACGTCGTGCCGGGCACCCGCGTGGTCTTCCCGTACGTGGCAGTCAACAACGGCAACGCCGCGCAGGACATCACCTTGAGCTCCGACAGCACCAGCGGCGTCAGCAACGTCCTGTACTTCCTGACCAACCCCGACACCAACGGCGACGGCATCGTGAGCAACGCGGAACTGGCGGCCGCCACCGCCGTCACGACCATCACCCTGCCCGTCCAGGGCGACGATCCCGCCACCGGGACAGTCGAGACCAACTCAGGCATCGTGAGCTTCTACCAGGTCTACACTGCCACCGGACTCGCCGACGTGGTCGTCGGGGCCACACCCATCGCCACCGGCCAAGTCTGGAGCGGCACCGCCAACGTGAGCGCCACCGAACAGAAGGATCCCGCCACCCCCGCGTACGACGACCTGTGGTGGCAGTACAACAGCGCCAAGATCATCAAGGTGCAGCTGACCAATGATCCCAGCAACCCCGGGACCACCAAAGTTACCCTGCCCCCCACCGGCAGCACCCCCGTCCCCGGCTACACCTCCGGCACCACGCCGATCGCGGTGTCCGGCGACGAGCAGAGCGCCTACCCCAAAGCGGACGCCGACACCAACCCTGACTCCGTCGTCTTCACCAACGTCATCAGCAACGGCGCGGCCGTCGCCGACCCGGTGACCCTGAGCGTCGTGCCCCGCACCACCTTCCCCGTAACCGGCTTCAGCCAGACCGTCACCGCGACCGCCACCCCTGGCGTGTACACCGTCACGCAGACCAACCCGGACGGCAGCACCACCACCGCCACCGTGACCCTCAGCGCGACGAGCGTGACCGTTCCCGCCACTGGCAGCAGCACCTACACCGTCACCGTCACCTACCCCGACCAAGACACCGCCAACCCCTACCCCGTGTACGTGTCCGTGGGCGCCGAATCGGGCAACGACACCGACACCACCGTCGACGACACCACCTTCGACACCATCTACCCGCCCGCGCTGCAGTTCAGGGACAAGGTCACCGACGCGGCCGTGCAGGCCGGCACCGCTGGCAACCCCGCCGTCTTCCCGATGGTGGTCGCCAACACCGGCGAGTACGCCGACACCTACACCCTCTCGGGCTACACCGTGGTGAAACTGCTCGACGGCAGCCAGGCCATCGTGCCCATCAACTACAGCGGCACGGGCGTCACCCAGACCGGCACCCGCTCGGTCACGGACGCCGGAACCGGCCTGACCGCCACCATCCCCGTGTACACCACGGGCGCCATCAGCGCCAACGGCACCCTGGACGTCAACGCCTCCGTGACGCTGCCCGCGAACGTCAGCTACACCACCGGCACCAGCGGCTACCTCCTCAACCAGAGCGTCACCTCGGTGTACAGCGGCATCACGGCCACCGACACCAACGACAAGATCACCGTGGCCCTGAACGGCGCGCTGGCTGTCGCGAAGTTCACGAAGACCGCCACCAGCTACGCGACCGGCAGCGAGTACGTCCTGAACGGCACCGCCAGCACCGGCACCAGCAGTGATCCCCGCTCCGTGGCCAACCCCGCCGACTACAGCGCGGTGAACACCACCAGCTACGCGCCCGGCGTCACGTACAGCTACAAGATCATCGGCAAGAACACCTACAACACCCGCATCGAGAAGTTCTACCTGACCGACGCGCTGAACACCAACCTGAACTTCGTGAGCCTGACCGGCACCGTGACCGGCAACACCCTGGTCGGCGGCACCGACACCAGCGGCACGACCGTCATCTACAGCACCGACGGCAACACCTGGACCACCACCGCCCCCACCAGCGGCACCAGCGTCTACGTGGCCGTGGATGACCCCACCCAGACGGGCAACCAGCCCGGCAGCCTGGATCCCAGCGCCACGCTGGACATGACCATCACCGTCAACATCAAGTAAGTTCTAACCGGGCGTGCCCTGCACTGGCGTGGGGCACGCCCGTTCACAACACAGAAGCAACTTTGAATTTTCGCACATTTCAGTGCGCCGCCCCACTCCTACCGCACCCTTGGTGCGCCCACCGAGGAGCCCACCGTGAACCGTTCCACTTCCCTGGCCCTGACTGCCCTGCTGTTCGCCGGTTCGGCCGCGCAGGCCCTGACCCCCGCCGGCACCGTCATCCTGAACCAGGCGCAGGCGGAATTCCTGCCGCCCGACGCGGGCAGCACTGTTCAGGTTCAGTCGAACGAGGTGCGGACGGTCGTGCAGGCCGTCTGCTCGGTCAGCGTTACGCCTGATGGAACGGTCACGCAACCCGATCAGAGCGCTTCCGTTCTGCCTGGTGAGCAGGCTGTCTTCACCTACACGGTTGTGAATACCGGGAACGCGCGGTTCACCTTCCCGGTGGGTGCGCAGGCCGAAACGGGCAGCACCGTGAGCCCCACGCTGCGCGTCGTGAACGACCTGAACGGCAACGGGCAGGTCGACACGAATGAGCCGGACGTGACGGACGTGACCCTGGACGCTGATCAGCAGGCGCGGGTGCTGCTGGTCGCGCAGGCCGGCGCGGCCGGGAATGCGTTCGTGAACCTCACGGCGTCCTGCGCGGGCGGCGTGAACGCGGACACCAATAATGTCAGCGTGCTCCGGGTCGGCCCGCCCCCCGTGCTGGGCGTCCGGAAGACCTTCACGCCTGCCCTGGTCCGGCCGGGCACCGAGACGACCGTGAATGTCACCACCAGCAACTCCGGTCAGGGTGAGAGCCGCGAGGTGATCCTGACCGACCTGCTGACCGATCAGATTGCGCGCGGTCTGAGCTTCGTGCCCGGCAGCGCCCAGACGAACGTGGGGACGCTGGAGTACACCCAGGACGGCACCACCTGGACGACGGCCGAGGTGAGTCCTGTGCGTGGCGTGCGCGTTCGCGTGCCCAGCCTCGCCCCCGGCGCGAGCGTGCAACTTCAGTTCCGGATGCTGGCCACGCCCTCCGCGGAAGGGCAGCAGTTCGTGAACACCGCCACCGCCCGCACCGGTCAGGACCAGAGCAGTGGCAGCGCCACCGCCGACGTCCGCTACCAGCCCGCCGTGGCCATCGGTCCCGCCGGGAACCCCGAGGCGCCCGAGGGCAGCCCAGCCGACCGCCAGAGCACCACCTTCGCGGTGGCCGGTCAGCTCGTGTGCTTCGATCACACCGCCAAGAACACCGGGGACGTGCAGGACAGCTACCGCGTGACCGTCACGTACCCCCAGGGCGCGGCCGCCGCCACGCTGCTCGGCGAGAACGGCCAGCCTCTCGTGCAGCCCCTGATCCTGGCGCCCGGTCAGACGGCCGCCGTGCGCGTCTGCTACGACGCGCAGCCCGGCGCGCTGGACGCCCTGATCACCATTCAGGGCGACCGCGGCACCAGCAATGCCACCCACGATCTGATCGGCACGGTGCAGAGCGGCCTGCCGGAACTGCGCAAGACCTACGCGGCCGTCAGTGGCGCCACCCGGCAGCCCATCCCCGTGGGCGGCACGGTCGCTGTGGGTGACACGATCACGTACACCCTCTCGGTCCGCAACCCCTTCGACCACCCGGTCACGAACGTGGTGATCACCGACCTCATCCCGGCACACCTGGACGCCCAGAGCATCAGTGACGGGGGCGTGATCAGCGGGCAGCCCGGCGCGCAGACCGCGCAGTGGACGCTGGGGACCCTGGCGCCCGGCGAGACCCGCGCGGTCACGGTGACCACGCTCGTCTCGGCGCGCGCCGTGGACGGCGAGGCGCTGCTGAACACCTTCAGCATGGTCAGCACCGAGTTGCCCCGGGCGCTCGCCAGCAATCAGGTGCAGACGCCCGTCTGGAGTGCCCGCCTGCTGATCAGCAAGCAGGTCAGCGCTGCGGAAGCCACCTACGGCGACAAGCTCACGTACACCCTGGTCATCAGGAACGAGTCCGCGACCACCAGCATTGATGACGCCATCATCACCGACACCCCGGCCAGCGGCCTGGAGTACGTGCCGGGCACCAGCACCCTGGACGGCCAGCCCCTGGCTGATCCGGTCATCCTGGACGGCGTCCTGAAGTGGACGGTTCCGACCATCGGCCCCAGCCGCAGCATCCGCATCGGGTACCAGACGCGCGTAACGCCCGCCGCGACCGGCGAACTCGTGAACACCGCCGTCGTGACCGGCCAGGGCGCCGGCGGGCAGGCCCAGGCGATCGCCAGCAACGTCGCGACCGCCACCACGAAACTCAACCCGCTGAAGTTCGCGCCGCTGGCGGACATTCTGGGCACCGTGTTCGTGGACCGCAACCGCAACGGCCTGTTCGACCCGCTGCTGGACCAGCCGGTCCCGCGCGCCCGCATCCTGCTGGCCGGCGGCCGCGAGGCCCTCACCGACGCGCGCGGCCGCTACTCGTTCCCGAACGTGGCGCTGGGCACGCAGGCGCTGCGCCTGGACTCCAACACCACGCCCTACCCGCCCCTGAACGTCGCGCAGGACGGCGGCCTGAGCGGCACGCGCACGGTGTTCGTGCGCGGCCTGACCAGCGTGGACTTCCCGCTCGCGCCGCTGGGCGGCCAGATCGACGCGCTGCGCCGCACCACCCTGACCATGGGGGACGTGACACTCGAAAAGGCCGTGTACATCGTGGACGGCGGGTACGTGGTCACGCTGCGCCTGCGCACGCCCCGCCGCCTGGAGGACGTGACCCTCACCGACCCGCTGCCGCAGGGCGCGGTTCTGAAAGAAGGTAGAAATATTCACGTCGGTACCGTGGAGGCAGGTGACCTGAACCTCACCTACCGCTTCGACTGGACGGGCGAGCCTCGGGCCGCCACCACCGATCCAGATCTGAGCTGGAGGTACTGAACGTGCAACCGGACTTTAAACGCTTCGCGACCACCCTCTCGGCCCTGCTGGCCGCGAGCGTTTCGGCCGGCGCACAGAACGTCAGCACCAGCCTGCCCCTGACCTCGGTCGGCGACCGACTCATGTGGACGGTCGGGGATCAGGACCTGATCCTCGACGTGCCCCTGGCCGGTCCGGTGCGGCTGGAGCTGTACAGCCCCCGCGTGGACCCCGGCGATTACCGCTCGGACACGTACTACGGTGACGAGCAGTACGACGCGGGCCGCAGCCCGGTCAGCACCACCTTCAGCGTGCTGCGCGAGGACGGCAGCACCCTGCTGACGCGCACCTTCACGCCCGGCCAGCACGACTGGGCCACGCTGCTCGACCAGGACCTGCCCGCCGGCCGCTACCACCTGCGCGCCGCCACGAGCGGCAACGGCAAGAACACCTTCGCGATCCGCCTGGCGGGCGTCAGCGCCGACGTGCACGCCGACCAGCTGAGCGTGAACGTCCACTCGCGCGACTGGGTGCCCGCCGTGAACATCACCACCGACGGCCGCGCCCACGTGCTGCGCCTGTACGACGGTGACGGCCCGCAGGAACTCGAGGCGCGGCTGCGGGACGCCCAGGGTCACATCTACCCGCTGCAGGTCAGCGCGGACCTGAGCGTCACCGACCTGCCGCTGCCCGCCACGCCCGGCGCGTACACCGTCGAACTGCGCCAGCCTGCCGGCGCGCGGCAGTTCAGCAACACCGTCGGCTTCAGTCTGCTGCGCGACGGCACGCCCACCCCGATGACGGTCGCCCGCGTGGACCAGACTGGCACGCTCAGCGTCCGCGCCGAACTGGTCCTCCCGAACGGAACCCGCCCCACCCAGGCGCAGGTCACGGTCGGCAACACCCCCCTGACCGTGCAGGGGCAGGTCGAGCAGCGCGTCCCCACCGGCACGTACCCCGTCACGGCCGCGCCCGTGCCCGGCGCGCAGGTCAGCGTGAGCGGCAACGTCACCGTGCCCAGGGACGGGCGCGGCGACACCCTCGTGCAGGTGCGCCCCACAGTCAACCTGGACCTCAGCGCCGACAAGCTCGACGTCTGCCAGGGCGACACCGTCACGCTGCGCGCCCGGGCCAGCACTGCCTTCGCGGGCGATCTGCCCCTGGACCTCACGCTGGACGCCCCCGGCCTGAGTGACAAACGTGTCAGAACCGGCACCCTGAACGCCGCCACGCCCGGCGAGCTGACTTTCACCGCTGCGGCCAGCCAGCCCGGCCCGCTGACCGTCACCGCCCGCCTGGCCCCCTGGGGCCTGGAACGGCAGGTGCAGCTGAACGTCCGCCCCGAACGCACCACCCTGCAACTCCAGCGCGACCTGCCCGCCAGCGCGGCCGTCGGCGACGAGGTGACCGTCACCCTGCGCGTCACGAACACTGGCGACACACAGCAGAGCTACACGCTGGAAGACCAGGTGCCCGCCGGCCTTCAGGTCACGGACCCCACCCGCTTCAGTGGCACCCTCGCCCCCGGCGAGACCCGCACCCTGAGCTACCGCGCGACCGTCCAGCAGGCCGGTGACCTGACCGTCAGCGGCCAGCTGACCTCCGACGGCTGCGCCGCCCCCCAGTCCAGCCAGGGCACCCTGAACGCGCAGGCGCCCGCCGAGCCCAGCCCGGCCCAGACGCCCACGGGCACCCCTGCCCCTCAGGCGTCGGCGCCGCAGCAGCTGCGCAGCAGCAGCGTCTCGCTGCCCTTTGACGCGCCCAGCCAGGCCACCGAGATCGTCATCGCGCACGCCCCGCCCGCCAGCGCGCAGTACGTGCCCGGCAGCGCCCGCCTGAACGGCGCGGCCCTCGCAGACCCCCAGGTGGGCCCCAGCGGCACCCTGTACTGGACGCTCCCCGGCCCCGCCCAGCGCGGCGGCACGGCCGTGCGCGGCACCGTCACGTACGACCTGAGCCACACCGGACCGCTGGCCGAACTGCCCGCCCCGGCCCTGCTGGCCCGCTTCAAGGGTGAACGCAGCGAGGTGCTGCACGGCACCCTCAGCGACGCGGACCTCAGGGCGGCGCGCGCCCAGGGCAGCGAGCAGGCCGCGAACGACGGCGCGATCAAGTTCCCGCTCCAGGGCACCCTGATCCGCATCCGCGACCGCATCAACGTCACCGTTGAAGTCCCCCTGGACGGCCCCGTGGCCCTGCGCGTGAACGGCCAGCCCGTCAGTGAGGACCGCATCGGGGAGACCACCATTGACCCCGGCCAGGGCGTGCGCCGCCTCACGTTCATCGGCGTGCCCCTGCAACCCGGCACGAACACCCTGCAACTCGGCGCGGACACCGTCACCGTGCAGCTTGTGGGCGCCACCAGCCGCATCGAGGTCAAGCCCGTCGCCCTGACCGCCGACGGCGCCACGCCCCTGCGCCTGAAGATCCGCACCCTGGATGCCAGCGGCAACCTGACCAGCCAGGACAGCGTGACCCTGCGCAGCAACATCGACCCCACCCAGCAGGGCGCCAGCAGCGCCACCGGCACGTACACCCTGCCGCTCGTGAACGGCGAGGGCGAACTCGTCCTGCAACCCCAGTCCACGCCCACCACACTCAAGTTGCAGGTCGTGCAGGGGCAGGACGTCACCACCTACACCTTCGACGTCACGCCCGACAGCAGCCGCGTCGGCGTGGGCCTGATCAGCGCCACCCTGGGCCTGGACGGCCACCTCAGCCTCGCCGACGACCTGACCTGGCAGGCCCGCGCCAGCTACGAGGGGCCCCTTGCCGGCGGCAAACTGTACGTCGCTGCCGACAAGGCCGGCCTGCCCACCGAGCAGGACACCCTGCGCCGCTTCGCGACCTTCGGCGACGCCAGCACCCAGAGCACCGCGATGCAGGGCATCGACCCCGTCGCCATCCGGTACGACCACCCCAGCTTCCGCGCCGAGTACCGCACCGGCAGCCTGCCCATTGACGTGCTGCCCGTCGGCGAGCAGCTGACCGCCCTGACCGTCGCCAGCAAGAGCAACCCCCAGGTCAGCGGCTTCGTGGCCCTGGTCCCCGAGGACCGCGTCACGGACACCTTGAAGCCCGAACGCACCCGCCTGCTGCGCCTCACGCGCGGCGACATCGCCCCCGGCAGCGAAACGCTAGTTGTCACCACCCTGGAACGCGGCACCGGCAAGGTCCTGCGGCAGGTGACCTTGCAGCGCAACACGGACTACATCCTCGACGGGCGCACTGGGATCATCACCCTGGCCCGCGCCCTGGACGACCTGGACCTCGACGGCAACGACGTGCGCGTTCAGGCCACGTACCGCATCAACGACCCGCTCGCGCAGCGCAAGCTCGCCTACGGCGCGCAGGTGAAGTACCAGACCGAACGCGTCAGTGTTGGCGTGGCCGCCGTCAGCCTGGACGGCACCGTCACCACCGGCGCCCGCGCCAGCTACACCAACGGCGCCACCCGCGCCGACGGCCTGCTCACCTACTCCGGCGGCTTCCAGGCCAGCGGGGACTTCAGCACCAAGGTCGGCAGCAGCGCCATCCAGGCCCGCATCCGCTACCAGGACGGCAGCTACCACGGTCTGGCGCCCATCACGCCCGGCCTGAACGCCAGCGCCAGCGTCACCACGCAGCACACCAGCCGCCTCAGCAGCAACGTGCAGGCCGAGTACCACAACACCCTGGGCGCCACCACCACCGACACCCAGGGCGGCAGCGTCACCGCCCGCGCCGACTACCGCGTCGCGCCCTTCAGCATCGGCGCGGGCGTCAAGTACGCCTACGGTGACCAGTACGGCGTCGGCGCCGTCCTCAGCGCCGGGTACCATAAGGCCCCGCTGGACGTGGACATCACCCACACCCAGCCGCTCGCGGGAGGCGCCGGAGGCAACCTCGATCCTATCACCACCATCAGCACCCGCTACGCCGTCACGGACGCCATCACGGTGGGCCTCACCGACGAACTCAACTGGAAGACCGGGCAGCGCGCCACCCTCAGCCTCGACACCCGCGTGGGCAGCGCCAACTACCAGGTCGCGTACGACCTGCCCAGCGCCGGCGGCCAGGGCAACCGCGCGCGGTTCGGCGTCACCACCAGCGTGCCCATCAGCAAGGAACTCACCGCCGGCGTGCGCGCCAGCGCCACGTACGACATCAGCGCGCAGAAACCTGAACTCGGCGCCGGCGTGGACCTCAGCTACAAGACCAGCGCCGTCAGCGCCACCGCCGGCACCGACCTCACCTACAGCAACCTGGGCTTCGGCGTGGTGCTGCGCGGCGGGATCAGCGGCAGCCTCACCGAGCACCTCACCCTCACCGGGGACGGCCTCGTGGAATTCGGCGCGGGCAAGAACGGCCAGCGCGTCGCCCTGGGCTTCGCGTACCGCGACCGCACCTTCAACGCCCTGGGCAGCGTCCGCTACGTGAACGGCACCCTGGCCGGCACTCAACCCGAACTGAGCAGCAGCCTGGCCGCCGAGTACCGCCAGCCCACCTGGGCCGTGCGCGCCGGCCTGGACACCCGCACCCTGCTCAACGACCCGGGCAGCTTCACCGCGCAGCTGGGCCTCAGCGGCACGTACTACGTCACCGACCGCGTCGGTGTGGGCGCCTGGGGCCGCGTGCTCGCCCAGCCGGGCAGCCAGACCACCCAGCTCGGCTACGGCCTCGAAGCCAGCTACCGCGCCCTGCCCGGCACGTGGGTCACCGTCGGCTACAACCCCCAGGGCTTCGTCGGCCTGGGCGGCCCCGACACCCGCCGCGGCGCGTACCTGCGCCTCGACCTGACTGTCGACGACTCTGTGAGTGCGCGGAAGTAATGAGTAAGGAGGACCCTTGCATTATGCAGACCCACTTTAAACAGCTAACGCGTCGACTGTGTTCCGTTGCGCTTGGCGCTGTAATGTTTACAGCCTTCACTAATGCTCAAGCTGCGGCCAGCTATTGCACGGCGGTCTACTCGGTACAGTCCACGCCCTCTATCAGTTCGATCAATCCTGGTACCAGCACCCAGCTCCGTAATTTTAATATTACGGGCGCCGAACCTAATGCCCTAGCCCTGAATCCGGCGGATGGTCTGCTGTACTATTTTAACCGGGCTACAAATCCTGAAACACTATATAGAGTTGACCCAAAAGTGGCCTCTCCTTCTTCTACATTGATTGGCCAGTTTACAAATACATCCCCCGCTTATCTTGTTGGGGCAACCTTTACAGCTACAGGTGGTCTATTGACCTATTGGAGTAACGCTACCATCAGTACGGCTAACATCGGCGCTCGAACTTTCGGTGCGTTCCTGCCAATTACAGGCTCGGACATCGACACCAGCGGCACGGGGACCAATGGCGATATCGCTCTAGATACCAGTGGCCAGCTCTGGGCAGTGAGCAACACGACAAGCGGTACAGGCGCCCTGTACCGCCTGAGCTTGAATGGGTCGGGCACTGCGTATGTCGCCACAAAAGTCGTCACAATCAGCGGGACCTCCTCGACATCGATCAACGGTCTAGCCATCGATCCAGTGACCAACCGCTTTTATATTTCCGTCAACGGTTCTTTGTATGGTCTGGACGTTCTGGGCAGCAACTCAGGGGCGGCAACCTTAAAGGGTAGTGCCACAGGGGTCTCAGACCTAGGTTCCTGTAATGTCACGCCGAACACTCCGACGCTGAGTAAGTCATTCTCCCCGGCACTCATTCAGACCCCGGCGACAACCTCAACCCTTACTATCACGGTTGGTAATACCAACCTGGCCCCGTACTACCTCTATACGAATCTGGTGGACACCATGCCTTCAGGCATGACCGTTACTGCCAGCAGTCTTGGCGGTACATGCGCTACATCCCCCAACTCACTCACTGCAACCAGCAACTCCATTACGCTCGCAGTTGGCGCCACGATTCCGGTGGGTGGATGTACGATCACGGCCACAGTCAACGTTCCAGGCACAGCTGGCCAATACACCAACACCGTCGTGGCCAATACCTTGCAGGCCTCTACGGGTACACTCAACGCGTCTACAAATGCCACTCTGATCAGTCAGGCGGCAGCAACCATTTCTAAAACATTCTCCCCAACTTCCATACCTCTGAATAGTACAAGCACAGTGACATTCACGGTCAGCAATCCTAATCCTGCTGGGAACCCTGTGCTGACCAGCCTGAACTTCACGGACGCCCTGTCAGGCATGAGTGTCGCCAGCACCAGCATCGGCGGTACCTGCGGGGCGACGAGCAGCCCTGACCTGACTGTCGGTGCAACTAGCTTGAACCTTACGGTGCCTACTCTCGCGGCGGGCGCGAGTTGCACCATTACGGTGAGCGTACGAGCAACGCAGGTCGGCGTGAACCCGAACGTGACCAGCGGAGTCAGTAGTACGGAAACCCCCACGCGTGGTGCGGCGTCCAACACTGCGAACCTCACGGTGACACCTCTGACTACAGTGATTAGTAAGGGGTTCAGCCCGGCCAGCGTGTCCCTGGGTTCAACCACGCAGTTGACCATCAGCGTCACGAACCCCAACGGCGTCTCGGCCCAGAACTTCACGCTGACCGACGACGTGGCGGCCACGACCGGCCTGACCGGACTGACGATCACCGCGGTAGGCAGCGACACGTGCCGCGGCGCGGGCAGCACCTCGGTCCTCAACGGCCGGTACGTGCTGAGCGGCGGCACGCTCCCCGCCGCCGGCTGCGCGGTCACGCTGACTGTTCAGCTGCCCAGCAGCGCCACGGTAGGCCCGGCCACCAACACCATTCTGGGCAGCAGCGTCAGCGGCAGCATTAACGGGCAGCCGCTGCCGACCCCCGCCGACGCCACCGCCGCCCTGACGGTCACCGCTGCGGACCTGAACGTGATCAAGGCTGGCCCCCCCTTCGCCAGACCGGGTGAGGTGATCACGTATACGCTGACCGTCACAAACGGCGGCTCCGCTGAAGCGGCGTCTACAACCCTCACCGATCAGCTGCCCAATGGAGTCACGTTGAGCAGCAGTTCGCCCAGTGCGGCGGTCACTGGTACCACGCTTAGCTGGACCCTGGGGACGCTCGCGCCCGGCGCCTCCCAGACATTCACCGTGACCGTCAGGGCGCCGGACCTCACGGCGCTCGCCTCCACGCCGGCCACCCGCTCACTGCTGAACACCGCGCAGGTCACGACCACCAGCCCTGAAAGCACGACCAGCAACAACGCCAGTGTCGTCACCACCCGTATGATCGCCGCGCAGCTCATCAAATTGGTGCGCAACGTCTCCACCGGCACAGCGTTCGCGGCCAGTGGTGGGGGCGTGCCCGGCGAAACACTGGAATACTGCATTCAGGTGCGGAACGTGGGCGCCGTGGACCTGCCGGCCTTCACGCTAGCTGATGACGTGCCCCTGAACACCACCGTGCAGCTGAGTGCCTACGACGCGGAAGCGGCCGGGGCGGGCGCAGCCGGCACAGCGCTGGGTGTGAAACTCACGCGCGGCACCACCAGCTACCTCACGAGCGCGGCGGACACCGACGCGGGCACATTGACCGGGGCGGGCGGGGCATTCACGCGCGGCGCCCTCACCGTGAACCTGGGCACCCTGGTGACTGCAGATCAGGGCAACGTGTGCTTCCGCGCAGTGATCCGCTGATCCAGCCGCACTCTAGAATTCCCGGTATGTCTGCCCGTGCGCGTGGCGCGCTTCTCCTGATCGTGGTGACCTGCCTGTGGGGCAGCACATTCGCGGTGGTCAAGACGCTGGGGCAACTGCTGCCCGCGTCGGACCTGATCTTCTGGCGGTTCCTGATCGCGTCGGTGGCGCTGCTGCCCCTGGTGGCCTGGGCGCGACGCGCGCCGACCCATGAGGCGCGGCGACCGGACGGGTGGCGCAGCAGCGCCCTGTGGCGCGACGGCTTCATCCTGGGCGCCTGGCTGATCGCGGGGTACGGCACGCAGACCATTGCGCTGCAGACCACGTCCGCGAACCGCGCGGCGTTCTTCACGGCGCTCAGCGTGGTGCTCGTGCCCCTGTGGCTGGTGGTGGCGCAGCGCCGCCGCATGCCCCTGCTGCTGTGGGGGGCGCTGCCGCTGGCGGTGGCGGGCCTGGCGCTGCTGTCCTGGGAGGGTGGGGCGCTGGTCGCAGGGGACGGGTGGGCGCTGGCGTGCGCGGTGACGTACGCGGGGTTCATCGTGACCCTGGAGCGCATGGCGGACCGGCACGCGGCGCTGCCGTTCACGGTGACGCAGGTGCTGAGCGTCACGGCGCTGGCGCTGGTGTGGCTGCTGCTGGGCGGCGCGCCGTCCCTGCCGCCCGCCGCGGCGTGGGGGCCGCTGCTGTACCTGGGCGTGGCCGCGACTGCCGCGACAACCCTGCTGCAGACCATCGGGCAGCGCAGCGTGAGTGCCGCAGAGGCCAGCCTGATCTACGCGCTGGAGCCGGTGACCGCCTCGGCGTTCAGTTTCGTGCTGATCGGCGAGCAGGTGGGTGTGCGGGGCGCGCTGGGCGGCGCGCTGGTGGTGGCCGCGACCGTCCTGAGTCAACGGGCCGACCGGCCGCACGCGGAGACGCCCGCCGTGCAGGTGGAGTAGCGTCCGCGTGGCCCTCAGCGGGCGCGGGTCTGGTCGGGGATCAGCAGGGTCTTCAGGGCAGAGTTGCTGGACCACACGCCCCGCAGGCCGTTTTGCAGGGCGCTGCCGCGCACGGCGTCGTACAGCGCGGGCGGCAGGCTCTCGGAGGGGTACACGCCGCGTGAACCCTGGGCGTCCACGCGCAGGTCCAGCGGGAAGTTCAGGGCCAGCGTGGCGATCAGCACGCCGCCCAGCGCGAAGCCCCCGGCCGCGCCGGCCCCCAGGTGCCAGGGGCGGTCCAGGGGATTCTGGATGCGGCTGGTGATGGCCGTGCCGATGCCCACGGCCAGCAGCATGCTCAGGATCACGGCGATGATGGCGTTGCCACTCAGGGCGTTCGCCAGGAAGCAGGCGGCGATCCCGCCCAGACCCCACGCGAGGCCGCTCAGGCCGCGCCGGGCGCCCAGCGCGGTCACGGCGGCCCAGAGGGTCACGAGCAGCGCATCGAACCAGGTGATCACGTTCCGCAGTGTACAGGGGCGTCCCGGGCCAGTGTCTGCGGTGTTTCCGGCGGCGCCCGGTCCGGTTGGGGGCTTTCCTCCCGGTGTCCGGGGAGCGGCTGGCCTAGACTGGGGTTATGATTCGCGTCTTGCTCGTCGATGACCACGCGCTGTTCCGTCAGGGGCTGCGCAGCCTGCTGGAGTCCGAGGGAATGCGCGTGATCGGCGAGGCCGCCAACGGGCGCGAGGCGATCCGCTACGCGGCGGACACGCACCCCGACGTGATCCTCATGGATATCCAGATGCCGGACCTGGACGGCGTGAAGGCCACGCAGAGCATCCTGGAGATCGATCCTAAGGCCCGCGTGATCATGATCACCATGTACCGCCAGGACCGCTACGTGTTCGAGGCCGTGAAGGCCGGGGCGCGGGGCTACGTGCTCAAGGACGCGGACGCCACGACCCTGCTGGACGTGATCCGCCGCGTGGCGGCCGGCGAGGCCCTGCTGGACCCAGAGATGGCGCAGAACGTTCTCGATGACTTCCGCGACAAGCGTGAGGAGCTGCCCAGCGAGAAGCACGCCGACCTGAACGAACGCGAGACGATGATCCTGAAGCTGCTGGCGCAGGGCTTCTCGAATCAGGACATCGCGCTGCGCCTGGACATCAGTGAGAAGACCGTGCGCAACCGCCTGTCGGAGATCTTCACGAAGCTCCAGCTGAACAACCGCACGCAGGCGGCGCTGTACGCGATCCGCGAGGGCATCGCGAACCTTGAGTAAGAGGGGGCCAGCCCAGAACCGCCGCGTTGCGCCGGGTGCGCCCATGAAGCCTGTGACGTTCCGCGCCGGGTGCGGCCGCGAGTGGAGCCTGCCCAGCGCTGAGGCGGACCTGGCGTACACCGATCAGGCGTTCCCCGAGTGCCCCACCTGCGAGCACCGCGTGGAACCCGAGGGCGGCCCGCCCTTCTGCACGCTGCGCCCGGTGGGCACGGCGCATCCGTTCGCAGCGCTGGCCGGGCTGGACCTGCCGGAATGACCGGCGGGGCAGGGGAGAGGCTGGCCGCCTTTCGGGCTCACCTGACGGCGTCGGGCTTCCCCGGCGTGGTGGGTCTGCGGGTCACGGACCTGAACGGCACGGAGCTGGCCGCCTGGAATGCGGACCGGGTGTTCCCGGCAGCCAGCACCATCAAGGTGCCGCTGCTGATCCTGGCCCTCCAGGAGGCGCAGGCCGGGCGGCTGGACCTCACGGCGCGCGTGACCATGCAGGCAGTCGACCGCGTGCCCGGTGCGGGCGTGCTGCACGAGCTGGGCGCGGGGCTGGCGCTGACATGGCAGGACGTGCTGACGCTGATGATCATCGTGAGTGACAACACCGCCACGAACCTCGTGATCGGGCGGCTGGGCGTGGACGCGGTGAACACTTGGCTCACGGCGCAGGGCCTAGATGGGACGCGGCTGGTCGGGAAGTTGCAGCTGCCGCCCGAGCAGCGGAACGAGGCCCAGCGGCGCGGCGAGCGGAACTCGACCACCGCGCAGGACCAGACGGACCTGCTGCGCGCCCTGCTGGCCGGGACCCTGCTCGATGCGGCGCACGCGGCACTGGCGCTGGACATCATGGGGCGTCAGCAGTACCGGGACCTGATCGCGCGGCGCATGCCCTGCGGCCCGGATGGGGAGCGCCTGTACCGCAGCGCTACCAAGAGCGGGGAGCTGCTGGGCGTTCACCACGACGTCGGGGTCCTGTTCACGCCTCGGCCCCTGCTGGTAGCGCTGCTGTCAGCAGGGGGGCGTGACGCCCGCGAGCACCCGGAAAATCAGGATGTGGCAACCCTGGCTGGAGCGCTCTGGCCCCTGCTGGCGGAAATGGGTGAGGTCCCCGTGAGCGAGAGGGGACATTTAACCGGTCGGTCAGGCGCACCATAAAGGGTGCCGAAGTCTGGCGGGCAGCCCCGGGAAGCGCGGCTGGGCGCGTGTTCGGCGCGTGGTATGCTGACCCGTATTAGGCCACCTGAGAGCAGGGTTTCCATCCGCGACACGGCGGGAAATGACTGGCCACTTCATGCTTAGGGAGAGGGAAAGTGGAAAGAAACGACGCTGTCATGCCCTGGGTCGCCATCGTGAGCGCGGCCATCATGTGGATCATCCTGCTGTTCCTGTTCAACAAGGAAACGGCACCGGAACCCGTGGTGGTCGACCCGGCGGTCGTGGCAAACATCAGTAAGGAATGGCCGACACTCGGGAAACAGGTCTTCGCCACTTGCGCTGGCTGTCATGGTGCGGAAGGTCAGGGGGGCGTTGGCCCCAAACTGGCGGGCAACGAGAAGCTCGTCAAGGACCCCGTGTACGTGCACACCATGATCGTCAAGGGCAAGGGCGGCATGCCCGCGCAGAGCCAGCTTAAGGAGAACGAAGTCTACGCTGTGGCGAACTACGTGCTGCACTCCTGGGGCAACAACATCGAGGAACCCCTGACGCCCGCCCAGGTGGCCGAGGGACAGACCAAGATCGACCCGGCAGTCCTGAAAAACCGCAGCCGCTTCGTGCCTGAAGACCTGAAGCTGCCCGAGATCTTCCTGGCGACGTTCGTCATGGTGCTCCTCACGTACGGCCTGATCGGACTGTACAGCGTGTGGGCTGAAGGCGTGGAACTGCATCCCGGGATTCACAAGGTGCGCTCGACGCCCCTGGCCACACTGGGCATCCTCACGACCATGGCGCTGACCGTGCTGTTCGGCGTGCTGTTCGTGCGGCAGATGGTCACAGACTTTGCTGGCTGGGGCGCGAAAGAAGCAGTTGCGCCGAACGTGACGGCCGAAGGCTTCTACGCCGCGATGATCCTGCTGATGCTGGCCGCCAGCATCGCGCTGTACAAGAAGTTCTTCATGGACGGCGAAGTGCTCGTCGAAGACGCCAGCGGCGAGTTCCCCTGGTAATCAGGAGAGGTTTGACATGACCCGGTACAAGAAACAAGATCCTGAAATCACGCGCCGTAAGTTCATCAACGCGGCCATGGGCACCAGCGCCGGTGTGGGCGTCCTGAGCCTCGTCAGTGCACTCGGTAGCGCCAAACCTGTGTTCCGCCTGACTGCGGATGTCGCCCCTCCCATGAAAGGTGACGTGCTCGTCCACGCCGAAGGGCCCAATCAGGGGCAGATCGTCAAGGCATCGGAAC
Source organism: Deinococcus radiotolerans (assembly GCF_014647435.1). Lineage (NCBI taxonomy): Bacteria > Thermotogati > Deinococcota > Deinococci > Deinococcales > Deinococcaceae > Deinococcus > Deinococcus radiotolerans. The sequence continues at coordinate 195,455 of NZ_BMPE01000005.1, forward strand.
TCAGTGACAAGCTGATCCGCGCCTATCCGAAAGGCAGCAACCCGAAGGGCGGCGAGGTCATCCGCGACAAGGACCCCACCAACATTCTCGCCGTGTACAAGTTCGCACCCGGCACCCTGAAAGACCCCACCAAACTTGACGCGACCGTTGACGGTCAGATCGTGGTGTACGGCGACCGCTGCATGCACGCAGGCTGTAACGTCGGAGACGACCCCAAGGGCGGCGGACAGATGTTCTGCCCCTGCCACTCCGGCCAGTACGACGCCACCCAGGGCTGCCGCGTGACTGGCGGGCCGCCCCCCGCGCCGCTGCCACAACTGCCCATCAAGCAGGAGGGTGATCAGCTGGTCGTCACAGGCTTCTTCCTGTCCCGCCCATACGGCTTCAACAAGGAAGAGGACTGGGAGGATTACATCAAGAAGGTTGAGGAGGCAATGGCATGAACCAGTGGCTGGATGAACGCCTGCACATCTCGCGCCTGAACGACAAGTTCCTGCGCAAGGCTTTCCCCGTGCATCACTCCTTCTTCCTGGGAGAGATCACCCTCTTCTCTCTGATCGTGCTGATCATCACGGGCATCCTGCTGGCGCTGGCCTACGAGCCCAGCAACAGCCTGGTCGTGAACAGCTTCGATCCGGGTACCCCCGACAAGCAGAACCTGATCCCGGCGGCCTACCACTCCGCGCTGAAGATCAACGCTATGCCGTTCGGCGACATGCTGCGCCGCGTACACCACTGGATGGCGAACATCATGGTGGCCGCCGCCGTGATCCACATGATGCGCATCTACTTCACGGGCGCGTTCAAGAAGCCGCGCGAAATCAACTGGTGGATCGGCATGCTGCTGCTGATCTTCGCCGCGCTGACCGCCGTGACCGGCTACATCCTGCCGTACGACAACTACGCCTTCCAGACCGTGGGCGTGGTGTACGCCATCGTGAAATCGGTGCCCTGGGTGGGTGACTGGCTGGCGCAGGCGGCCTTCGCCGGTCAGTTCCCTGGCGCCGGGATCATCCCCCGCATCTACGGCTACCACATCATGCTGCTGCCCGGCATTCTGCTGGCCCTGACCGGCGCGCACATGCTGATCATGATCAAGCAGAAGCACACCCAGCCCCAGTACGCCAAACGCCTGGCGTACAAGAAGATCGTGGGCGTGCCGCTGATGACCCAGCAGACCCCGATCATGCTGATCCTGGCGCTGCTGTTCACGGGTCTGGTGATGCTGTTCGCCGCGTACATCCCCGTGCACCCCGTGGAGGTCTTCGGACCGCCCAGCTCCACGCCGATCCCCAACATCAAACCCGACTGGTATCTGCTGTGGGTCTTCGGCGCGCTGGCCATCATCCCCGGCTTTGATTTCGAACTCTTCGGCGGCACCATCGGGGCAGAGTTCGTGGGGGCCATGGTCTTCCCAGGCATCGTCATCGGGCTGATGTTCGCTGTACCCATGCTCGACAAGGCCAAGGACAACCAGTACTACGCGGAGAACCCCACCAACCACCCCGTGCGTCTGGCGGCGGGCACGGCATTCATGGCCTTTATGCTGATGCTGTCCCTGGCGGGCTACAAACCTGACCTGATTCAGGCGGGCCTGCTCACGTCCGCGAATTCCAACACGATCCTCTGGATTCTGGTGATCGCGGTGCCGATCGTGACCTACTTCGCGACCGTCGGGATCGTTCGCATGATCCGCGCCCTGCGCGAGGCGGATGAGCGCGACGCCCTGGCGCACGCCCACGCGGACGACTGAACACTTTTGAGCGTGTGTAAAGAACCCCGGCCTGTGCGCCGGGGTTTTCTCTGCGCACTTGATGTGATCCACTGTCTCCCATGAATGAATTCGCCCGTGAGCTGGCGCAACTGGCCCGTGAGCTCGGCCTGGCCGGTCAGGTGCCTGAAGATGCTCCGGTCGAGGATCTGCTGAGATTGGCGCGCGTGACCCTCGAGGAACTGATCGCGCAGGGGCTGCTGCCAGATCCTGATCCTCGGGTGGGTTGCTGGAGCGCGCCACGGTCCGGCCTGCACTGAGGGTCGGGGCGTGGGCAGGGCCAGGGGAGAAGTGCAGCTCGCTGATGACCAGACAGGAGAGCGCAGCGGTCAGGCGCGGCAGGGTGCAAGAACACCGCCGCCCCTGCGCTGTGGGGCGGCGGTGCGGGGTGAGATTAGGCCTGAACGCGGGGTGTGCTGGGGATACTGGCGGCAGGTGTGTCGCCCTGCCGACTGCCGGCGGCGTAGCCAACCTGCGCGCCGAACTGCCAGGCGAGCTTGATCATGAACTGAATGGCGTCCTCGTCGTGCTGATTGATGAGGTTGCGCAGATGCTCGGGCAGACCATCGGGCAGCGGCATGGCGCGGAGCTGCTCCCCGTATTCGCTGCGGAGCTGCTCGAACCACTCGGCGTAGGGGTTCGTCATGGCGATCATCTTAACATGGTCACGCTCAAGGAATGTAAGCGGCGTGCCTGCCTGGCAAAGCGGCACATGGGGAGTCACTTTGCTTTCCAGGCACCTTTTTCTTTCCCGAATGGTAGTACGCTTCACGCATGACTGCGACCACCACCACCGACACCATCGGCGGCGTTCCCGCCCCTGAAATCAGCATCAGCGAATTCGGCGCGCAGAAAGCGCTGGGTATCCTCGCCAACAGCGGCAAGGAGAACGCCGGTGTGCGCGTGTTTATCAAGAGTGGCGGCTGCAGCGGCTACCAGTACGGCATGGCCATCGACGACCGTGAACTTGAAGGTGACCTGATCGTCGTGGACCGCGGTGTGAAACTGCTTGTGGACCGCATGAGCCTGCCCCTGCTGCGGGGCAGCGAGGTGGACTTCGTAGAGAACATGATGGGCGGCGGCTTCACCGTCCACAACCCCAATGCCACCTCCGCATGCGGCTGCGGTTCCTCCTTCCGCACGGACGGGGCACAGACCCCCGACGGGGAAGGCGCCGGTGGGTGCAGCAGCCACTGAGGCTCAAGATGAAGACGCCGGTCACCTGTATGGTGACCGGTTTTTCCTTGTGTCAATCCCCCACCGCGCGTTCCCGGACTGCCTGTGGTGGCCTTGACTCTCTTCATGAGGCCCTTATACTGCCTGCATCACCAACAACTCGGGCTGCAGGACCTGCCCAGTCAGTACACGGAGGCTCCATGAAGAAGACCCTTGCCCTCACTGCATTCCTGCTTGGCGCGGCTCTGGCCGGTCCCGCCAACAACAGCCTGGTTGTCGGTACCTCGCAGGAGCCGCCGAACATCTACGATCCGTGGAACACCAACAACCTCGCCATCACCAGTGAGATCAACGGGTACATGGGCGCCGGCCTGACCTACCAGGACGACGACGGCGTGACCAAGGCCGACATCGCCACGCGCGTGCCCACCCTGGCCAACGGCGACTACAAGGTCGTGAAGGACGCCAAGGGCGACGTGACCCGCAACAGCGTGACGTACACCATCCGCAAGGACGCGAAGTGGAGTGACGGCACGCCCATCAAGATCGCGGACTTCCAGTTCTGGCTGAAGCTGGAAAACGACGACCGCGTGCCCGTCCCGGACCGCGATCCCTGGAACCGCGCCAAGATCACCACGAACGACGCCGACACCTTCACGATCACCTTCGAGCCGCCGTACCTGTTCGCAGATCAGGTGAGCCCCGGCTTGGCGCCCAGCCACATCATGAGCGCCGCCTGGAACGCGTTCGACGCCAAAACGAAGAACGAGAAGGACGCTAAGGTCACCAACGAGGAGTGGAAGAAGTTCATCTCCTCGTTCACCACCGCCCGCAACCTGCCCAAGGTCGTGGCCGGCCCGTTTAAACCCACCGCGTGGCGCGCCGGCAACAGCCTGACTATGACCCGCAACCCGGTGTACTGGAACCAGCCGAAGAACCCCGAGAACTACCTGCAGACCGTCACGTACCGCTTCATCCCGAACACGAACACCCTGAAGGTGAACATCCTGTCCGGGCAGCTGGACGCCGTGAGCGCCGTGGGCCTTACCTTCGACCAGGGCACCGACCTGGCCCGCAACGAGCGCAACAAGTACAAGACTTACTTCGTGCCCGGCGCCGTGTGGGAGCACATCGACATCAACGCCCGCGGGCAGCGCGCCAAGGACCTCGACCTCGACGATCCGCGCATGCGTCAGGCGCTGCTGTACTCCATCGACCGGGACGCGCTCGTCAAGGCGCTCTTCCAGGGCAAACAGCCCGTATCGAACAGCTGGATCGGGCCGGTCAGCAAGCTGTACAAGAAAGACGTTACCGACTACAACCTGAACGTCGCCAAAGCCAAGCAGCTGTTCGCGGCGCTCGGCTGGACGCCCGGCAGCGACGGCATCCTCCAGAAGAGCGGCAAGAAACTCAGCCTGAACTTCTCCACCACCGCCGGGAACAGCACCCGCGAGCGCGTGCAGCAGATCCTCCAGGCGCAGTGGAAGGCTGTGGGCGTGCAGGTCAACATCCAGAACTACCCCGCCAGCGTCGTGTTCGGCCCGGACTTCCTGAGCAAGGGCGAGAGCGGCAAGTGGGACATGGCCATGTACGCCTGGACGAACAACCCCGTGTTCGAGGAAGGCAACCTCTGGAAGAGCGAGGGTATCCCCACCGCCGCCAACGGGTACTCCGGCCAGAACAACCCCGGCTGGAATAACGCCGAGTACGACAAGCTGTACAAGCAGGCCAAGGTGGAATTCAACCAGGCCGACCGCATCAAGCTCTTTGACCGCATGCAGGCCGTCTGGAACAGCGAAGTGCCGTCCCTGCCCCTGTACTTCCGCGTGAACGTGTACACCAAGGTGCCTGGCCTGGTGAACTACACCTTCAGCGCCATCACGCAGTACCCCAGCTGGAACGCCGCGAACATCGGCTGGGCCAGCAAGGGCGCCGCCGAGGAGTACAAGCAGAAGTAACCGCCTTACCGCGCGGCCCGTACGGGGCGGCGCGGGGCAGGCAGGGGGAGGGCCGGCGCCGTCACGCCGCCTTCCCCCTGCCCCGTGTTTCAGGAGTTCGACATGGGAACCTACGCATTACGCCGCGTCATTCAGATGATCCCGCTGCTGCTGGTGATCAGCCTGCTGATCTTCGCGCTGACCGCCCTGCAACCCGGTGACCCGGTGGATCAGCTGGTGTTCGGGAACAGCAACATCACCCCCGAGGATATCGCCCGCCTGAAAGCGGCGTACGGTCTGGATCAGCCGTGGATCACGCGGTACTTCTTCTGGCTCAAGCAGGCCGTGACCGGGAATTTTGGGTACTCGCAGGACTTCGGGGTGCCCGCGCTGGACTTCGTGTTCCAGAGTCGCCTGCCCAACACCCTGCTCCTGACCGTCCCGGCGCTGGTCATCAGTACGCTGATCGCCGTGCCGCTGGGTATCTTCAGCGCGGTGCGGCAGTACTCGGCGCTGGATTACGTGCTGACCTTCCTGGCGTTCCTGGCGGTCAGCGCCCCGGTGTTCTGGGTGGGGGCGCTCGCGCTGTACTTCTTCGCGGTGTACCTGCCTGGCGCGACTGGTGGGGCGCTGTCCCTGCCACCTGGGGGCCTGGGCAGCCCGGACCTACCCGCGGACGCGAGTGCCTGGGTGGTCTTCGCGGACAAACTGAAGTACCTGCTGCTGCCCATGATGATCCTGATGCTGCGCGAGATTGCCGTGACGCTGCGCTTCATGCGCGCCAACATGCTCGAGACCCTCACGCAGGATTACGTGCGGACCGCCCGGGCCAAGGGCCTCGCGGACCGCCGGGTGCTGTACAAGCACGCGCTGCGCAACGCCGTGACGCCCATCGTGACCCTGCTGGGCCTAAGCATCCCCGGGCTGTTCGGCGGAGCCGTGATCACCGAGACGGTATTCTCCTGGCCCGGCATGGGCAAGGCCATCCTGGACGCGCTGGTCAGCAAGGACTTCAACGTGGTCATGGTCTGCCTGATGATGCTGGCCGTGCTGACCGTGGTGTTCCAGCTGCTGACTGACCTTGCCTACGCCATCGTTGACCCCCGGATCCGGTACGCCTGATGACTACAGTGCCCGCACCTGCCGCCGCTCCTGCCCGGAGCCGCTCGACCTTCCAGATTGCTCTGCGCCGACTGCGCAGGCACAAGGCCGCCATGGCCAGCCTGATCGTGATCACCGCGCTGATCCTGCTGGCCCTGTTCGCTCCGGTCATCGCGCCGTACGATCCCAACGCGCAGGACCTGAACGGCATCTACGCGCCGCCGGGCGCGCAGCACGTGCTGGGGCAGGACAGTCTGGGCCGCGATCTGCTCTCACGCATCATCTACGGCAGCCGCGTGAGTCTCATCGTGGGCTTCACGGTGGCGCTGTTCAGCGTCGCGCTCGGGACCGTGATGGGCCTCCTGGCGGGCTTCCTGGGGCGCTGGGTGGACACGACCATCAGCCGCTTCATCGAGATCATGCTGTCCATCCCCGAACTGCCCCTCCAGCTGACCCTCAGCGGCCTGTTCGCCGTGAGTGACGTTCCGACCATCGCGGCGCTGCGGCAGAATCCGAACTCCAGCGTGTTCATCATCGTCGGGATCTTCACCTTCTTCGGCTGGATGGGCACGGCCCGGCTCGTGCGTGGCGAGGTGCTGAAACTCAAGAACCTGGAGTACGTGGACGCTGCCCGCGCGCTGGGTGCGAACAGCAGCCGCATCATGTTCCGGCACCTCGTGCCGAACGTCGTAGCCGTCATCATCGTGAACGGCACCCTCGCGGTGGGCGGCGCGATTCTGGGGGAGGCGGCGCTGTCCTTCCTGGGGTTCGGCATCCAGCCCCCGGTGAGCACCTGGGGCAACATGCTCTCCAACGCGAACGAGGTCGTGCTGGAACACCCGTTCATCGCGGTGTACCCGGGCCTGGCGATCCTGCTGACCGTGCTGGCCTTCAATTTCCTGGGAGACGGCCTGCGCGACGCCTTCGACCCCAAGAGCCGCCTGTAACTCAGGTGCTGAGATTCCGGCCCCCGCTGCGGCGGGGGTTTTCCATGTGTGGCGCTTCCGGTCGCGTATCCTGGAGGCGTGATCGTGCTCGGTATTGACCCCGGACTTGCAAACCTCGGCCTTGGGCTGGTGGAAGGTGACGTGCGCAAGGCCCGTCACCTGTACCACGTGTGCCTGACCACCGAGAGTGCCTGGATCATGCCGCGCCGCCTCCAGTACATCCACGAGGAGGTCAGCCGCCTGCTGACCGAGTACCGCCCGGACGCCGTGGCCATCGAGGACCAGATCCTGCGCAAGCAGGCGGACGTGGCCTTCAAGGTCGGGCAGGCGTTCGGCGTGGTGCAGCTGGCGTGCGCGCAGGCGGGCGTGCCCGTGCATACCTACGGCCCCATGCAGGTCAAGCGCTCCCTGGTCGGTACCGGGCGCGCGGAGAAGGAACAGGTCATCTACATGGTCAAGGCGAGCCTGGGCGTGCGTGAACTGTTCAACAACCACGCGGCGGACGCGCTTGCCCTGGCCCTGACCCACCTGGCGAGCGCACCCCTACAGGCCCGCACAGCCGGACTGGCGCTGCGCTGAGCGGCATGACGCTGCTGCTGGCCCTCCTGCTGTCGGTCACGTTGACCTCGGCGTGGCTGTGGTTCTTCGTGCGCCGGGACCGCCACCCGGAACCCCTGTGGCTGCTGGCCCGCACCTTCGCGTGGGGCATGCTGGCGTGGGTGATCTCGGCCGCGCTGGAAGCCAGCCTGGGCCGCCTGACGATGTCCCCGCTGCCGCTGGTGGCGGCCGTGGTGGTGCTGCTCACGGCTCTGATCGAGGAGGGCTTCAAGTTCGTGGCGGCCACCACGGCCATCACGGAACTGTCCTTTGATGAGCCCATGGACGGCCTGATCTACGCCGTGACCGCCGCGCTGGGTTTTGCCTTCATGGAGAACGTCACGTATACCCTGGGGTTCGGGACGGGCGCTGGCGCGTGGCACGCCGTCCTGGCGACCCTGGCGCACGCGCTGTTCAGCGCGCCGCAGGGGTACGCGCTGGGCGGACTGCACTGGCAGCAGGGTCGGGCGTGGGTGGTGCAGGGCCTGCTGATCAGCGTCGCGCTGCACGCGGTCTTCAATGGCCTGCTGGCGGGCGCGGCAGGCTGGCCGCAGCTTCTCGCGCTGGGCGCTGTCGTGCTGCTGATGGTTGGCCTGGCGACCCGTTACTACCTGTCCTTCGAGGCGCACGCCCGGACCCACGGACCCAGCGAGTACTTCCTGTTCGAGCAGGCCCAGCGCCGACGCTGAGCCCGTCCGTTACAGGGTGTCGTGCCCGGTCTGCCCCGGCACCCAGTGCTGCCCGTCCTCGTCGCCCTCATGTTTCCAGACGGGGACGTGCACTTTCAGGTACTCAATGATGTCGTCGCAGGCTTCCAGCGCGGCGCGCCGGTGCGGGCTGGCCACGCCGATCAGGATGCTGGCCTCACCGGGGCGCAGGCGGCCCACCCGGTGCTGGATGTACACGCGCAGTTCTCCATGCTTCTCGCGGGCCGCCTCGGCTGCGCCCTGCATGACCTTGCGGGCCAGCGCGTCATAGCCCTCGTAGTCGATGAACTCCACGTCCCTCCCCTGGTTGGGACTGCGGACGGTTCCCACGAAATACGCCTGCGCCCCGTACTGCGGCCTGACCAGATAGAGGTCGGCGGCCGCGAGACTCAGAGGTTCGGCCGTCATCTCGCAGAAGGTGTCCGAACCGGGCGACTCACCGCTCCCGCCCGCAACCGGCGGCAGGAACGCCACCTCGTCACCAGAGGTCAGAACGGCATCCGGCGAGGCGTACGTCTCGTTGATGGCCACCATGCACCCGCGCAGGCTTACACCGAACTGCTCTTCAATCAGCGGCGCGGCCATGCGGACCGTGCTGCCCTCCGGGATATCGACCGTTCCGTGCTCCACGCCTGTTTCCCGCTTCAGGCGCGCGAAAAACACCACCTTGAGTTGCATGCGCGGAGCGTAGCACGCACCGGGTTGGCCTCCCGTTCCACGACTCCCAAGGGGCCTTGGGTCCAGGGAGTTGACAGATTCAGGTGGGACCTGTATCTTTTCTGAGCCTCAAGCGAGGCGGGCAGCATGACAACGAGTGTGAAACGAGCGA